>NZ_JAOARZ010000023.1:0-94057 GCF_025210255.1 Donghicola sp.
ATCCACACCCTCACCGGTGAACTCCACCGAAATACCAAGCTCGTTTGCGGTCCAGGTGATAAACTCACGTACCGAGTACTGAACGCCCGTCGCAATGACAAAATCATCCGCCACGTCCTGTTGCAGCATCATCCACTGCATACGCACGTAATCTTTGGCATGGCCCCAGTCACGAAGGCTGTCGATGTTGCCCATGAAGAGGCACGGCTCGAGGCCCTGTGCGATATTGGCCAAACCACGGGTGATCTTGCGCGTCACGAAGGTCTCACCGCGGCGGGGGCTTTCGTGGTTAAACAGGATACCGTTGCAAGCATACATCCCATAGGCTTCGCGATAGTTCACAGTAATCCAATAGGCGTACATCTTCGCCACGGCATAAGGCGACCGCGGGTGGAATGGGGTGGTTTCTTTCTGCGGGATTTCCTGCACCAAGCCATAGAGCTCGGACGTCGACGCCTGATAAAAGCGCGTGGTCTTCTCCATACCCAAGAAACGGATCGCCTCAAGCAGGCGCAGCGTCCCGGTAGCATCGACATCAGCAGTGTATTCAGGCGCTTCAAAGCTCACCGCGACATGGGACTGCGCACCGAGGTTATACACCTCATCCGGCTGAACTTCCTGAAGAATACGGGTCAAGTTTGACGTGTCCGTCAGATCACCATAGTGGAGCTTGAACTGTGCGTTGGTGACATGAGGATCTTGGTAAATCTGGTCGATGCGCTGGGTATTGAAAAGAGATGCACGACGTTTAATGCCATGTACTTCGTACCCCTTCTCAAGAAGAAACTCCGCCAAGTAGGAGCCGTCTTGACCTGTGACACCAGTGATCAGAGCCTTTTTCATATGTGTTCTCTCGTCATTATTTGAGATATTTTTAGGTGAATGGGTCTGCTATGGTATGAGAGACCCGACGGTTTTCAATTATTTCAAGCTCTGTGATACTAGAAACATTCAAATCCTCCCATTCGGAGCAGCAAGTTCTTTCGTGTTTTCTGGCATCTTGTCCAAGATTTTGTTGAGATCGCCCGCAATCTTTTTCGGATCATGCATTTGGCGAATGGCGCTCACGGCTTTTGCGCGTTTTTCTGTGCTTTTCTGGCTTAATGCCTTGATCATTGCATTCACAAACGAGGGTACCTCGTAGGAGGCCGCGATCTCGCCAAAGTCGAAGGTTTTGACAAATTCCGCGCAACCATGACCTGGACCGACAACCGGCATTACCCCATAGCTGCCGGCTTCGACTAAGATATTTGGCCAATTGTCCTCCAAAGATGCGCTCAAAAGGATATCTGCCTGCGACATGATATCCACGAGCCGACTGTGTTCGGTAATCCGTCCGTGAAAGGTATGATTTACGCCGTGTTGCCTGAGATACTCTAGCAATTCCGGCGCAGCGGTGCCAACTACATCGACTACGAATTCTTCGCCTACTTCATGCAGGGCTGCGAGAACCTTTAGTGCGAATTGCATATGCTTTCGACGCTCATTTAAGCTATCAGCAATCAGTAAAATTCGCCTTTTGAACGGCTTTTTCACATCAAATATCTTGGTCGGAACGTAAGCATTGCGAAGTACATGCGCGCGATCTGCAGAGATAATACCGCTTTCTACGGCGGCATCTCGCAAGAATGCACTAGGTGCCGCGATTTTCACATTAGGAAGCGAGAAAATTTTTTTCTTTAGTTTGTAATTTTCTTGTATCACGCGCGGCGAGCATTGGGATGTATCTAACTGAGGGCAGTCATGGCACCCAAGCCCGAACTGATCACATGTTGCCGGATAGTGGCATCCGCCTGTCGTATAGTAGAAATCATGGAGCATAAAGAGAATGGGCTTCCCTTTCTGCGCGAGTTCCAGGATTTCGCTCATACTCAGCAGATAACTAGCCCAATGTATATTAATTAAATCATAGTTCGACAGAAGTTCGATTATCCAGCCACGCTGAAATCCAGGGTATTCTACAGTGAAATGAGTGTCACTTATGATGTTGTTGGTTAGACTTTTTTGCGGTGACACTGATTGAGGCAAAGCTTCGCCGATAGATTTGATGTCTATGAACTCAGATCGATGCCTTCCACCTGCATCTATGGCGTTGGCCATACGCTTTGCTGCAATGCCGCCACCGCCGCCTCCAGCGCTAGATAGAACTGCGATACGTTTGCCAGACATCATGATGTCGCCTGGATATCTAGATCTAGAAGTAAAGCGCGATTTTTGGCGACTTCAGCTTGAAGTGCGGCGAGTTTTTGGTTGGCGAGCCCGTCAGAGACGCTTCTTACCGGACTCGCGGCTTCTGCTTTTTCGGACACGTCATTAAACAAGCTTACTAAAATGTCCAAGGTAGCCCGAGCCTCCTTCATACCACCATGCGCAGCTTGCACCATCGCGAGTTCTGTGATCGATTCTGCACGTTTGCCGCGTGTTTTGCATTCTTCGTGGTAGACGCTGTAGGCGATATCTAGAGGAATATGCATAAAGCTATACTTCGACGCCATACCAAGGAAGAGGTCAGCATCCATCGCGTAATGCATTTCTTCTTTGCATGGGCCAGCATCCTCCCATGCAGTGCGTGAAAAGAAAACACTTGGTTGAATCAAATGGTGCGAAGCGTAATCAAGTAGGTAGTTAAATTCCAATTTTTCGGGTGAAAACTGAAAGTGACGGATCGGTGTGAAGTCGATCTCTGTCATGTAGGCATCGCCCACGACCACCTGAATTCCAGGATTGTCCCGGAAGCAACGACGTACCGCAACGAGCGTGTTAGGCAGGATGATGTCATCGCCATTAAGCCAGTACAGTATAGGTTGCGTTGCGCGTTGGTATCCTTTGTTGATCGCATCAGATTGACCGCGATCTTTCTCCATCACTGCGACTGCGAACATTGATTCATAATATTCAACGATTTCAGCGGTGTCATCGTTACTACCGCCATCCATCAAGATGATTTCGACCCCGTTCAGATCGTTGCAGAGAAGGCTCCGAAGAGTTTTTTCCAAGAATGCGCCAGAATTGAATATTGGGATGACAATTGAAACACCTGGCAGTCCTGCTTCTGCTTTGTCCATTTTAAAAGTGCTTTCCCAAGGAAGCACGGAGTCTGTGCGGCGGGGATCAGGCAGCATTTTTAATCTCCTCGATGACAAGGGCTTTGATTTTGACCATCAAGCTGCGTTCCGCTTCGTTTGCGCAAGATAGCACAAGAAAGTTGAACAGGCGTGGATTGAATATCTTGTAGTCGATCAATTCAGTGAAGAATAATTTTGCAACTTCAAGCCGCTGTTGCTCTGGTCGGTCTTTGGCGTTGTCGCGGATCATCCCTACAACGATGGCGTGCTTGTTGCCTTCAGGGTAAAAGTCGTTGACATGCTGCCTTAGATCCTTCCGTAGGAGCATAACTATCACTGCCAGAGACAAGGTAAGAGTAAAAGCTCGGAAGGGCTCTAGGTCCAAAGATCGACCTAGAAGTGCTGAAAACCTAACATCTGGCCTCTTAGAAAGAGATAAGATCAATCTTTCGATGAAACTCTCACTCAGGGATCCAGTAAGCTGTGGAACAGTCGTCTCGAACCAAGCCCTGATTTTAGCGGTTTCAATTGTCAGCCTGATAGGCTGTGCGACGGGTATTGAAGAAATTGCACGACTCACAGCAATTTGGTTAGCCTTGCAATCCTTGAGGATGATCTGATGAAAGCCATAGGCTACACTGTCGCGCTCTGGTTTCATTCCCACACCGAAGCCATGGATAACTTCGATGTAGTGTTCGAACTCACTTATTTCGTTGTATGTCGCTTGATGGAGTTCATGTTGCAAGACAACACTATTCGCTATCGAGCCACCAAGATTTTTGATAACCGCGCCGACCATATAGTCCCAGCCGACCACACCAAAGGCCATGCGTTCACTCACCGTGAACTTTTCGAGCTCAGCTATTAACTCCACCAGCCTGTCTCTTGGCAGTAAGAACGCGTCGAGACCACCAAGGTATGGTTCGGAAAAGTCCGTAAATTGACACTCGACCGACAGAACATCTTGTCGGGTGAGCGCTAAGAGTGGATTACATGAGCGCCATGCATCGACAAACTGCACGTCTATAGCTGCAGCATAAAGGTCCGAATTGACTAGTAAGATATCTTGATCAAATTCGAGAAGAGCTCTTTTTAAAACCGGCAGCACACGGGGAACAGGTTTGCCATGCAGTTTGTTCCCAGTTTCCGCCTCTCCCAACTCCACAATATTAGCGATCGGTATACCTGCTTCAAGTAGAGCGGGAACCTCAGTGCCATAGTTGAAGGTGAATGCTTCGAAGCCCAGATCCAGCCATTGAAGGAAACACTTTACCTGCAGCTCGATCCTTGAGAATGGATTAATGGTCGTGAATACTGCAGGGAGGTTCGCTGCTTCAAAATTAGAGCCTAGATTTTGCGAATTGACGGCAGCGAGCAGCCCTCGATACCGCTCAAACAGTGCGACAAATTGGCTGCTCTCACCGTCAGTAATTTGAGTTTCGTAAAGCGCAATCTTTCGCTGGACCGCGCGCTTTGTGATCTGCCGCTGAGAAAAGTCACGGTAAAGCTTGAAGAGGTCTTTGTTTAGTTCAGTGTATGACTTCATGTTGGGCATGTCACTACGTGCTAAAATTGCAATGAAGCTTCTGGATGGCGACTAGTTTGCCGATCATTGTCGTATGAAGCTACGTTGGGTCTATTCAAGTTGCGGTGTTTCTTCAACTCACGGGCTTATTTTTAATAGGTGCCGTGCTGGCTTAGGTGATCGGTGTTCGAGCAGATGCTTAGATGTAGGGCGATTTTTCGGGTTTTAGCATTCGAATGCATTTGTTCAAAAGTTTCTTAAATTGTTTTGTGGTGTTCATCAGCGGCGTCTCAACGACAAGATATTTTTTGAAACACAAGGCTCTTACGGGCTGCAAGTTACTACGGTTTCAGTCCAAGAAACTAAGGTTTTGTCTCACAGTGGCTCAACAAAAAATGCTGGAACTTTCTTTGAATTTCGCAACAAACTCAGGAATCCACGAGCGGTATCGAGAGCCTCTCGTACCGTCACGTCCATATCTAAGTATCGGTAAGTACCCAAGCGGCCGACAAACGTAACCCCGGCAGTCGATTTGGCCAGCCTAACATACTCTTTCAGAAGTTCTTTTTCTTTTACCTGCCGAATGGGATAGTAAGGGACGTCACTGGGCTCAGCTTCGCGTGAAAATTCGCGATAACAAACAGAGCCTTCGTTGCTTTCCCAAGGTGCGAAATGCTTGTGCTCTGTGATGCGGGTGTAGGGTACATCGACTTCACCGTAGTTCATGACAGCGCAGCCTTGATAGTCACCTTCGTAAGTGAACCGTTCAAAGTCCAGCGTGCGGTAGCCCAAGTGACCAAGTTTGTAGCCGAAGTAACCATCTAGCGGGCCTGCATAGAATACGTGATCGTAGCTTTCGGACATGTCTTGGGTGAATGTCGTATCCAGATGGACGGTAATGCCGGGGCAATCCAGCATCCGCTCAATCATCATAGTATACCCGTTTTCGGGCATGCCCTGAAACTTATGGAAGAAGTAGTTATCGTCGTAGTTAAAGCGTACGGGCAGTCGCTTCAGGATCGACGCGGGCAGTTCGCGGGGATGACAACCCCACTGCTTCATCGTGTAGCCTTTGAAAAACGCTTCGTACAAATCCTTGCCTACAAAGCGCATGGCCTGTTCTTCGAAGGTCTGTGGATCTGTGATTGTGGTGTCCGCTTGCTCCTCAGTGATAAAGGCGCGCGCCTCGTCGGGGCTCATCGTTTTACCGAAAAACTGGTTGATCGTGTGCAAATTCACTGGAAGGGAAAAGACTTGGCCTTTCGAAGTGGTCTTCACACGGTTCTTGTAGGGCATGAAGGTCTCGAACTCGTTGACGTAGTTCCAAACTTCTTCATCATCTGTGTGAAAGATGTGTGGGCCGTATACGTGAACCATCACACCAGAGTCTGCGTCACGCTCTGTGTGGCAGTTGCCGCCGATGTGGTCACGACTGTCGACAATTGTGATGTCGTACCCTGCTTGGGCGAGCTCGCGTCCGATTACGGCGCCTGAAAGGCCAGCACCAACAATCAGAATTTTACCCTCAGCATGTGCATCGGTCATGATATGCATCCCATCAACTTATTGTCAGTGGGGTTAAAACCGATCTCATCGTGCGAAACAACCGATATCGCTCTCATCGGCGTCTCAACTGCTGCCGCTTAAACTGAGCGGCAGGTTCTTGCGCACGGTGGTTATCAAAATGGCCGCGAGTGGTGCGGCAGCAGAATACGCGAGTGGCGCAAAATTGGTGCGAGATGATAGCTGTACTTTCAGGACGATTACCAAGGTTTTCCAGGTAACGTTGTCCCCTCATATCTCCGCTATAACTGATATCCCAGACGAGCTCATAGCAGTTACTCTATGGACGTAATAATATTCACCCAACGATTGGCCCCAGGGTTTCCCGTAAAGGTCTGCGAGACAATCATGCCGTCTGGTGCGCGGAGCAGGAGACATTCGCCTTCGTTGTTAAGGATGGCTCGGGGGGGACCCGAGGTATTGCTGAGCCAGTTGTGTGTGATCTCTGGGCCGGATGCGCCGATCGTGACCGTGACAGAGGTTCCGGCGCGTAATTTTTCGCGCTCTGCAAAGGTGTAGGTGTGGCTATATGCGTCGGACAGAGTGTGACCCTGCAGCTCAATGGTAAGGTCTTCGGTCGTATTCTTGATGACCACGGTTTCGCGATCAATGGGATCGGTGCGCACAGCATCGCGGTGATCATTGCCTTGGGTGTTAATGACGGAACTTTCGCGGTCGATCTGAATGCCGTCAGAGGGCGGAACTTCTGAGTTGGGCGCTGACCAGAAGGTGACGTGCCGTACAATGGCAGGGGAGTCTGCACGCGCTGTTGAAAAGGTTAGGAGCAGGTCGTTTTGACCTGTCTTCAGAAGGTCGCTCGACAAATACCCGCTGAGATAGGAGCCGTTCTGGCGTAACTTGCTGGCATCAAGCTCTTTGCCGTTCAGAAACAGACGCATGTCCACTAGGGGATTTGGAAGAGTGTCAAAGTCCCCGCGCTGTGCTTTAAGAATGGCCTCTTGGCGGATCAGCTGTACGTTGGTCGGGTCTTGGCTGATCAGGGCGTCGAAGGGGATGCGTTTGTCTGTTTTCAGATGCGCGGGATCAAGTTCGCCCATGTCGATCTCGACATAGACCCAATCGCCAAAGATTGGCAGGCGCGCTTGGTCTGGGTCGACGGATGTCGGGCTGGTGAAACGGATGCCTTGCGCCGCACGGGTAATGCCCCGCAGGTCGCGCTGACGCTCTAGCCGGTCAAGCGCGTTGCTGTGCACGTTGATTAGTTCTTTTGCACGGCTTTGCCGATTGTTGGCGCTTTCGCGTGCCATCTCAGAGCGCTGGGTACGTTCGATCCGTGTTCTCACGGCGTCTCTCGTGGCTTTCGCCAAATCAAGGGGGCCAAAGATCCCATTCGCAACATCGGTATGGATGGGAATATTCCTAAGAACCTCAAGGTCATCTTCGGGCAGGATGGCAGCGCGGATGGTTGCAAAGTTTGTGACTTCTGACGTCCGGCCGATGGTCAAAATTTCTGCTTGTAACGCTTCCAGCGCCGGGGGCAGGCCGCTGCCGGTGGGCAGTTTGAGCCGTTCTTTGGCCCGTTTCCTGATGTCTGCCAGCGCTGTGCGGGCCTTCTCCTCGTCCGTTGTGCCAAACAGTTGGTCCCACAGGTTTCCTAGAAATGCGATTAGATCATCCAGGTCATCAACCTTGAGGCGGGCTTCGATTTCGTCAATGAGCGCGGTGACATAGGCATCAAGTTCGGCGACCAGCGCTTCCATCGCGGCTCTGATCTCCTCTGCCGCGGCTTCTAGTTTTGCAGCATTATCGGCCAGCGCCCTTTTAGCGTCTTCCAGAGCGGCCTCTACCCGTGCGGCGGCGGCATCGAGAACCTCTTGCACACCTTCCAGCGCGGCCTCGATCGCGGTTGATACAATGATCCGAGTGACATCCTGCACAAGCGCGGCGACCAGCGGGGGCATGTCCTGCGCAATCAGGCGGAATTGGGCGGTGCCGATCTCTCTTTGCACTCTGATCAGCTTGTTGGCAGCATGCCGGTTGATCTGAGGCAGGAAGCTGCATTCCCGCAGTCCGAGCAGTTCCCTGTCCAGCTCTTCGCGGGGCTTCAGCCGATAGTCCAATGTCTCGCCTTCGGCACCTGTGATCAGCGCCAAGATCCCCTCGGCCACGTCGTCGAGCCGCTGTTCAGACCAAGTCGTCGGGCCAAAAGCGCGGCGCCCCGCACCAAAGGCCGCTATGGCAAAGGTCTCTAGTACCTCGGTCAACTCTGCCTCTGCCCCATGCCCTGTCAGATCGACGGGCAAGGCATTCGACAGGCCTTGTAGGGTTAGAGTGGCAATGCGGCGGATCAGGTCGCTTTCGCCGGTTTCGATCCGGTCGATCATACGGTCCATCTGCGCGGCAAACCCGTGTGCGGCGCGGTTCGTGACTGATGCCCCCAGCAATGCCACCTGCCGCAGGAAAATGCGCGATAGGATTTGCTGCGCGTGCTCGGCCAGGGTTTGCAGTTCTTCCTTGAGGTTCGGTCCCTGCGCATTCACCAAGCCGGGCAGAATAACGCGGCGCCCTGCGACCACCATTTCCATAATGGCATCGGCGAGTTCGGGGGGCATATCACCGTTGGTAACGGCTTGGCTGGTGGCGACCTCTAGCTCTGGCTCCACTTCGTTCTCAAGCAGCAGAGCAAGCACAGCGACGGCCAGACCTGCCAGTTGCTTCTTCGCATCCGCGTCGGCATCGGGGGCAATCATGAGGAATAAGTCCGCAGGACTGATGCCCTGATCTGCCGCCGTGTTCAGAATGGCGATGAGGGTGTCACCGGCGGGCAGGGGGCGTAGCAGGTCCTCTAGGTCGCGTTGCACCTCTGGACCGGCGAGCAAGAGCGCGGCATCCGCGCGGGACCCGAGGTGATCGCCAGAGACATTCACGTCATTCAGCGCAGCCCGCACATGCAAGGGCATCACGTCACCAAAATAGGCCGCTTCGGGCTCGATCATCTTCCACAAGGCATGCGCGTGGACGCTCATTCTGGTCAGGCCCGGAGCTTGGGGCAGATCCTCTTCTATAGCAAATTCTGTAATCTGGGCCAGCACCCGCAGGGCATCTTCGGCGTCTGTCGCAGCTAGAGCCGAGGTGCTCAGGTTCTGGAACCTTGCAAGAGCGGCTGGATCGGTCGCGTTTTGCAGTTCGGAGGCTACGTCGCTTAGTGCCTTGCGCAGCGCGATATCATAGCCTGCGACGGCGCTATCCCATGACATGTCAAACAGCAGCGCGCGCAGACTGTCCGTCATCGCATCGACGGAGCTTATGTCGTCGTCCATTGTATCGATCACCACATCGGTGATCATCTTGATGCCGGCGCGGACAAGCGGACGGGGGGTGTCGCCGAGCAATTCGTCCAGAATGTCGGTCCGGATATCGCGGAAATAGTTAGGCAGGCTCGCAATGCGCCCCAGCAGCGTGAAGTCACAACTGGTCCCATAGAGAAAGCCTGCGCCACCGCTGACACTTATGTCAAAGCCCGCTGGCGGACGCCCTCTGCCGCCCATTTGCATCCGGCAGACCAGAGTGCCATGGGCGGCGGCTGCGATTTCCGCAGTCGCTTGGATGCCAGCTCGCAGGACCATCTGTTCCAACAGCCGGTCAAGCAGGCGTCGTTCCAACGGCAAGGGGCGGCTATCATCCAGCAACTCGCCCAAGCGGACATCGAGCGATAGCGAGGCGCGCACATAAGCGCGGGCCTCGGCGGCAAACATGGCAGTCAGGCCAAAGGTGTCGGTCAAATCGCCCGAGATTTGTGCGACCAGCTCGGCGCGCACCTTGGCACCGGCCTCGATGGTAACGATCGCTTCCAGAAACCGTGCGATCTCTGCGCCAGCGCTCGCATTTCCGTTGGCTTCGGCGGCCAGAGACAGGCGAATGCCGTGGCAGAACTCGGCCCCGATCTGCAATCCTGCATCGTATCCAACCCGTGCGAACGCCCGATCCCCATGGGGACCGGCAGAGCCATCTGCGGATAGGTCAATCAAATTTCCGGCCATGTCGGTCCTCCTGAAAACTCTCAAATGAGTATAGTTTCCGGAGGCAACTTCGGGTCTAGTCAGGTTTCCCTGTACAACCTTTGATTTACTTTTGGCTATATGTGCCGCTTAGGTCTCATTGTTCTGCTTCAGCCGATAATCGAGTTTCGCGCGGCTAAGGCCAAGTAAACGCGCCGCGCCAGAGACGTTGCCATCGGCATGGTCTAGTGCTTGAGTTTCGATCCGAGAAACAAGGTTTTCTATCCCGATGCCGTTTTGAAAATGAGGCAGCAGCGCTTGCCACAGTTCGTCAAAATCGAGGCCCGAGGGCGCAGCGGACGGCGACATGTGGGCGTCGCAACGGGCGGCTTCGATATCGTTCGCATCGATGGTCGGCGGATTTTGAGCGCAAATCGCGGCGCGCATCAAGGTCGCGCGAAGTTCCGGCAGGTTACTCGGCCAGTCGCCTTGGCTCAGCGCATCGCAGGCGTCTAGGGTCATGTGGTAGGTGACGTCCTCTTCGGTCGGGCGCATGCGGGTGAGATGCCCTTTGGCCAGAGCGGGCAAGTCACTGCGTCGGTGGGACAGCGCGGGCATCGCGACAGGCAGAACCGACAGGGCATATAGGAGCTCGGACCGTAGCTGGCCGTGCTTGTGCAACTGGTGCAGTGTCTGGGTCGACAGGCCAATCACCTGCAGGTTGACGGGGCCAGCGCCAAAGGTTTTGATCATCTCAATTAGGGTGAGCTGCAAGTCATGGGACAGTTGGTCGATGCCCTCAAGGATCAGCGTGTGGCCTGCAGTGCCAGTGGCCGCGATGGCTTTTCGCACATCTTCCAGAAATTCGGGTAGGCGCGGTGATGCGGCGTGGCTGCGGTGAATTTTCCCGTGGGCAAAGCGGGCCGAATGCAGCCATCCCGCCGCGATCCGGCAGCCAGAGCCTTCGGGGCCTGTGATAAGGGCATTCAGGCGGGCGCGGGCGATCTTCTCTAGCTCTGTGCGGACCGGTGCGACGACCAATTCCTCGAAACTGCGGGTGGATTGTGCCTCCTCCCGTCGTTCGCTTTTCTTGCGGCGAGCGGGGCTTTCTGCGCGGGTGGAGAGGACTTCGTCTAGGAACATCCTGACGAAGGGATCATTCTCGCCCCAGCCGTCCACCGTCTTGCCTACCACGCGGCAGGATTTGTCGCCCATCGCGGCGCAGCTGACCTCTTTGTAAAGCACGAGCTTGCGGAAAAAGACGCTGGCATAGCCCGCCGCGTATCCGGTCTGCGCCCAACAGACAGGGGCAAAGGCGCGCCCGTGACGACGCGAATATTCTGTGGCCTCGACCGACTGGTGCCACAGGAAGTCACCCGAAAAACGGTCATTCTTGAAGTCAAAATCGTTGTGCAGGGTCTCGACCCGCACGGTGCCGGTCATCATGTGCAGCCGTGTGCCCGCTGTGAACGCATCCCCAACGTCCAGATTGGGCCACTCTTGCCGGATGAATTCCGCGTCCTCGCGCCCGTTCCGATACCCCAGCCGCATCATCAAAACCATGGCCTCATGCTCGCCAAAACGGCGGACCAATTCGTCCTGCAAATCCGCGCCAAAGGTCGCCCGCGCCAGAACCATCCGCGCGCCGTTCAACTCGATCGCCCCGTTGGCGGGGCTAAACTCTAGTGTGTCCATTAAGTCCGCCAGCGTCGGGCGACCTCCGCGGTGAAGCAGGCGGGCTTCGTCTTCGGGTGTTTTCATGCAGCCAGATTGCGCATTTCGTGAAACCATTTCACCAAATAAAGAAGCCGCATTGCAGCAAATCCCCCTGTTTCTAAAGGTTTGAAGCGGATGCAGTAAATTTTTCGGCATTGGTTTCACAAGGAAATATCCCGAAAAACGCCGGTGCTGCGCAGCGGCGACGATTTTTTATTTTGACGGAAATAACGCCCTCCCGATCTGCTGAATGTCGCCCTTGATGAAGGGAGTTAGGGAGGAAAAATGAACGAACAACGACTGATCACAAAGCTGCCGCCAGAGCCGCACGAGGCGATGATTCACCGCTTTGGCAAAGAAGGCGCCTTTATCCCCGGCGATGACAAAAACAACCCTTGGGTTCCCTTTGGCGAGCATGCCGCGATCAAGCATCTGGCTTTTGACGTTCGTCAGAATTCAGCGGCAAACATTTTGTGGGTCAAGGGCGGCGGACGCATCGGCACCCACCGACATCGGGGCGTCGTTTCGGCTGTGACGCTTGAGGGATCTTGGGGCTACTACGAATACGATTGGGTCGCCCGTCCCGGTGACTTTGTTTACGAACTTCCGGGCACGGCGCACACCCTGTATTCGGACGATCCGAACGGCATGAAGGCCCTGTTCTGGCTGAACGGCGCGATTGAATTCTTTGACGACGAGGCGAACTACGAATTCACCGCCGACGTCTTCTGGTTCATCGACCACTACGTCAGCCACTGCGAGGCAAACAACATCCCCGTCAACAAAGACATGTTCATGTGAGGCCCAAGGGCCGATGGAGGAGAGCGCATGTCTTTGGAGATGATGTTCAACGTGACCGGAAAATCGGTCGTGGTGACGGGGGCGGCCTATGGCTTGGGTCGGGCCTATGCCGAGATTATGGCAGAGCAGCGGGCGCAAGTCACCTTGATCGACCTGAACGAGGATCAGCTGACCAAGACCGTGGCCGAAATTTCAGAGCAGTTTGGCACGGTCCACGGAATCGTCTGCGACGTGACCGACCGCGCAGGCATGAGCGCCGCATTTGACGAGATCGCCAGCCATCAGGGCGGGATCGACGTGGTGTTTGCCAATGCGGGCGTCGACGCAGGTCCGGGGTTTCTGACCCCCGAAGGCCAGCGCAACCCCGAGGGCGAGATCGACAATCTGGATGATGCCCACTGGGACAAGGTGATCGGCGTGAACCTGACCTCGATCTACTACACGATGAAGCTGGCCGCGCGGCACATGAAACGCCAAGGGCGGGGCGGGTCGATCATCGCGACTTCGTCCATCGCCGCCTTCTACGTCGATGGGATCGTGGGCACGCCCTACATGCCCGCCAAGGCCGGTGTCAGCCATCTGGTCAAGCAGCTGGCGATGGAACTGGGGCGCTACAGCATCCGCGTCAATGCCATCTGTCCGGGGCCGTTCATCACGAACATCGCGGGGGGCCGCATGGCTAATGTCGAGGACCGTCAGGCCTTTATCCGGTGGTCTTGTTTGGGGCGCGTCGCTGAAACCGACGAGATCAAGCCACTGGCGCTCTATCTGGCGTCGCCCGCGTCGAACTACGTGACGGGCTCGCAGATGGTGATCGACGGGGGGCTGATCCTGCGCCCCGCACAAGAAGTCGACTGAGCTTTTACAGCAGTTTCGGGGCGGCTCTGCCGTCGCCCCGTGGTTTGGCGGACCGGTCAAACGGGCAGGTAGAGGCCCGCGGTACGCCGTTTTCAGGGAGGAAAGACCAATGACATTAACCATCAATCCGCACACCGTAGATCGCCGCACCTTGCTCAAGGGGCTGGGGGCGGTCACTGCGGCCACCATCGCGTTGCCCCATGGCGCGCGGGCTGCAGCGAAAACTATCAAGGTCGGGGTGATCAGCCCTATGACCGGCCCGCTGTCCCTCTTCGGTTACACGGACGACTACACCGCAAACAAGATCATGGATCTGGTCAAAGACGGGATCGAAATCGGCGGCGAGACCTACAACATCGAAATCCTGCTGCGCGACGCACAGTCCAACCCGAACAAGGCGGCAGAAATTGCGGGCGACCTGATCCTGAATGACGAGGTGCACATCATGCTGCCCGCCTCGACCACGGACATCAACAACCCAACCGCTGACCAGTGTGAACTCTACGGTGTGCCCTGCATTTCGTCGAACTCGCCGTGGCAGGCCTTTGTCATGCCGCGCGGCGGGGCCGAGCAGCCCTTTGAGTGGACCTATCACTTCTTCTGGGGTCTCGAGGACGTGCTTGGCACCTTTACCGGCATGTGGAAGTCGATCGAGACCAACGGCAAGGTCGGGATGCTGTTCCCCCGCAACGCCGATGGCGAAACCTGGGGCAACAACGATTACGGCCTGCCCCCTGCGGTGCGGGATGCGGGGTTCGAAGCCTTCGCGCCCTCGATGTTCGAGCCGCGCACCAACGATTTCTCGGCCCAGATCGCAGAGTTCAAGGCCAACAACTGCGAGATCGTCGGCGGCATCACCTATGTGGCGGACCTGAAGACGTTTATCACCCAGTGCAACCAGCAGAACTACCACCCCAAAGTGGTGACCGTCGCGGCCGCGCTGCTGTTCCCCTCGGGGATCGAGGCGATGGGCGAGTTGGGCACCGGAATGTCGTCCGAGGTTTGGTGGACCCCTGCCTTCCCCTACACATCGTCGCTGACAGGTCAGACCAGCCGCGATCTGGCGGACATCTGGGAATCCGAAACCGGCAAGCAGTGGACCCAGCCGCTGGGGTACGCTCACGCCCTGTGGGAGGTGATTCTGGATACGCTCAAGCGCTCGGAAAACCCGCTGGACCGCATGGCCAATCGCGATGCTTTGGCTGCGACGAACCTCGATACCATCGTCGGCAACATCCGCTTTGGCGACGGCCCCCACGCCAACATCTGCAAGACGCCGATCTTTGGCGGTCAGTGGGTCGAAGGTGAAAAATGGCCGTTCGACCTGAAGATCGTCGATGCCTCGCTCAATCCGGACGTTCTGCAGCCCGAAGCGCAGATGTTCCCGATCGCGTGGAGCTAACGCACAAATGCCTGATCGAAACATCCTAGTTGCCGAAGGGCTGACGAAGCGGTTCGGCGCCGTGACAGTCGTGGACGATGTCAGCTTTTCCGTAGCTGAAGGAGAGGTTCTGGGGATCCTTGGCCCGAACGGCGCAGGGAAAACCACGCTGTTCAACCTGATCAGCGGCGATCTGGCTGCCAACGGAGGAGAGTTGTCGCTTGACGGCTCTCGCCTCTCGGCCGAGCCGCCGTATCGGCGGTGTCAGCGGGGCATCGGGCGCACCTATCAGGTGCCCCAACCCTTTGGCGACATGACGGCCTTTGAAAACCTACTGGTCCCCGCGATGATGAGCGCCCACCTGAGTGATACCGAGGCCTATGACCACTGCACGCAGGTTCTGCGCGATTGCGGGCTGATCGAGCACGCGAACAAGCCTGCTGGCAGTCTGACCCTGCTGAACCGCAAGCGTCTGGAACTGGCGCGGGCTTTGGCGGGCAAACCGAAACTCTTGCTGCTGGACGAGATTGCAGGCGGCCTGACCGATGCCGAGGGGGCCGAACTGGTCGGCTTGATCCGGCATGTCCGCGATCAGGGCGTTACCATCATCTGGATCGAACACGTGCTCCACGCGTTGATGGCCGTGGCCGACCGCATCATGGTTCTGAACTTTGGTGCCAAGATCGCCGAAGGCGCCCCCGATGCGGTCATGCAAAATCTTGAGGTCCGGCGCGTTTATATGGGGATCGAGGCATGAGCACTCCCATCCTATCGACCCACGCCCTGACGGGCGGTTACGGCGACTTTCAGGCGCTGTTCGGCATCGACCTGCATCTGGACAAGGGCGAGGTCATCTCCTTGATCGGCGCAAATGGCGCGGGCAAATCCACGTTCCTGAAGTCGATCTTTGGCCTTTTGCCCGTGGACGCGGACATGGTCCGGTTCGAGGGCAATCCGGTTGGCGGCACCCCTGCGCATCAGATGGTCTGCAAAGGCATCTCGATGGTGCCCGAGGGGCGGCGCCTTTTCACAGGAATGACGGTCGAAGAGAACATGCGCGTTGCCATCGACAACGCCCGCCTGCCTGAAAACGAGGGCCCGTGGTCCCGCGAACGCCTGTTCCAGCTGTTCCCGATCCTAAAGGAAAAGCGCCGCCAGCCGATCGAGAACTTGTCCGGCGGACAACAGCAGATGGTCGCGATTTCCCGTGCCCTGCTGTGCCAGCCCAAGGTGCTGCTCTGTGACGAGATCAGCCTAGGCCTTGCGCCCAAGGTGATCCGCGAAATCTATGCCGTGTTGCCGGAAATCAGCGCCGCGGGCACCTCAATCGTTCTGGTGGAACAGGACGTGACCTTGGCCCGCGAAGCGTCGGACCGGCTCTATTGTATGCTCGAAGGGCGTATAACCCTGTCCGGCATTTCAAACGACATTTCCCGCGAGGCGATTGCCTCGGCCTATTTCGGAGCGTGATATGCAGTGGCTTGATGCAATAATTCAGGGCGTGCTGCTGGGTGGTATGTACGCGCAGTATGCGCTGGGAATGGCGCTGATGTTCGGGGTCATGCGGATCGTGAACATTGCCCATGGCGATGTTATGATCCTGCTGTCTTTGATCGTGATTTCGCTGGCAGGGGTGCTGCCTCTTGGCAACATCGGACTGATCGTGGTGATCGTGCCGATCGCAGTCCTGCTGGGATGGGTGCTGCAAAAGTTCATTCTGAACAAGGTGGTTGGCGCCGACCCGCTGCCATCCCTGATCGCGACGTTCGGGCTGTCGATTGCCCTGCAAAACCTGATGCTAGAAATCTGGTCTGCCGACACGCGCAGCCTGCCGAATTCAGGCATCGCCAGCGCCAGTTTCGAGATCGGGGGCATCTACATGGGTGTCCTGCCGGTGCTGGTTCTGATCTGCGCGTTCGTCCTGACGGGCGGGCTGGACGCGGTGCTGCGCTATTCCCGCTTTGGCCGAGGCCTCCGCGCCGCCGCCGCCGATACCGAGGCGGCAGCAATGACCGGCGTCGATCCCAAGCGTATCTACGCCATCGCCACGTCGATTGCGGTCGCGATCCTAGGGCTGGCGGCAGTGTTCGCGGCATTGCGCGCCACCGTGTCCCCGTCTGACGGTTCGGCACAACTGATCTATGCCTTCGAGGCGGTGATCATCGGCGGCATGGGCTCTCTTTGGGGAGCGTTCCTAGGCGCGATGGTGCTGGGAGTGGCGCAGGCGATCGGTCTGCGCGTGGACCCCGGCCTTGGCATTCTATTCGGTCATCTGGTGTTCCTCGCGGTGCTGGCAACGCGCCCCGAAGGCATCATGGCACGCAAGAAATAAAGGGCTTTTGCAATGAGACAGACATTCCAACAGGCCCGCGTTCAACGGGCCACACCCTCCAGCCGCATCGCCATGAGCCTCTGTGTGATCGTGCTGGTGGGCCTTGTGACCATGCCTTGGTGGGCCTCGTCGGGGAACATACGGTGGGCGATTGAACTCAGCTGCTATGTGGCCATCGCTCAGATGTGGAACCTTTTGGCGGGATATGCGGGGCTGGTTTCGGTAGGCCAACAGGCGTTCATCGGCGTCGCGGGCTACATGCTGTTCGTGCTGGCGCAGAACTTTGGCGTGAACCCCTTTGTGGCGGTGATCCTGTCGCTGATCGCACCTGCGGTGCTGGCGGTGCCGACTTATCTGCTACTGCGGCGGCTGGACGGTCCCTATTTCGCCATCGGCACTTGGGTCGTGGCCGAGGCCGTGCGGCTTGCCACGTCGAACATCGACTACCTGAACGCGGGCGCGGGTCTGACCCTGCGTGTGATGACCCAGTACAGCCAGCACGAACGAGAGGTCGCCTTTGTAATCCTGTGTGCGATGCTCTTGATCGCGACCATCGGGGGCAGCTATTGGCTGCTGCGGTCTCGGATTGGTCTGGCCCTGACCGCGATGCGCGACAACCCCGTCGCGGCATCCAGCCAAGGGGTCAATGTCGGTCAGTTGCGGTTCCTCATCTTCGTCGCGGCGGCTGTGGGCACGGGCTTTGCGGGCGCGATCTATTACATGGCGCAGCTGCGGATTACGCCGGCTGCGGGCTTTGATCCGTTCTGGGCTTCGATGTCGATCTTTATCGTCATGGTCGGCGGCATCGGTGCCATCGAAGGGGCCATCGTCGGCGCGCTCATCTACTTCTTCGCGGATCGTCTTTTCGGTGAATTCGGCTCGGCCTACCTGATCGTTCTGGGCCTGCTGACGCTGGTCATCGCCCTCTATGCGCGCGGCGGGGTCTGGGGCCTGCTGAGGCATCTGGGGGATCACCCGTGGTTCCCCGTGCAACGCAAACTCGTGCTGGAGGACAAATCATGAGAGCCGCGATTTTCGACGCCATGGGTCAGCCGCTCCGGATCGGAGAGGTCGAGACCCCGGAGGCCGCCGCAGGCCAGGTCCTGCTCAAAGTCTGTCGCTGCGGGATCTGCGGGTCGGACCTGCACATGACCGAAGACCCGACCTTTGGCCTGCAAGGCGGCGAGGTCATCGGCCACGAATTCTCGGGCGAAGTGATGGACGTGGGCGCAGATGTCACGGGGCTGAAGGTGGGCGATCACGTGACCGCAGCGCCCTTGCGCGGATGCGGGACATGCGAGGCCTGCAAACGCGGTGAACCAGCGTGGTGCGCGAATTTTTCTTTGATTGGAGGCGGGTACGCTGAATTCGCGGCGGTCGATACCTTCCAGTGTCGCAAGCTGCCTTGGGGGATATCGGCAGAGGATGGCGCGCTGGCCGAGCCTTTGGGTGTTGCTTTGCACGGGATCATGCGGGCGCGGATGCAGCCCGGCGCGCGGGTCGTCGTCGTGGGCGCTGGCGCGATCGGGCTGGCGGTTGCGTTTTGGGCACGCAGGCTTGGCGCGGCGCAGGTCGTTGTGGTCGATATGCACGACCACCAGCGCGAACGAGCAATGGACCTGGGGGCGACGGACTTCTTGATCAGCGGCCCTGATCTGGATCGCTGCGTGACAGAGGCGTGCGGCGGCGCTCCCGAGATCGTCTTTGAATGTGTGGGAAAACCGGGGTTGATCGACCACTGCATCGGTCTGGTCGCGCCCCGCGGCCGCGTCGTCGTGCTGGGGCTGTGCACCGCGCCGGACCACATGGACAGCTTCCGCGCTATCTCCAAAGAGGTAGAGATCGTGATGTCGGTGTTCTTTTCGATGCCGGAATTCGAGATGGCGATCAGGGCGCTGGATGCGGGCACCTATGCGCCGCAGCATCTGATTTCGGACACAGTGAGCTTGGACGAGATGCCCCAAGCGTTCGAAGCCCTTCGCCAGAGGACGACGCAATGCAAGGTGCTGATCGCGCCTTAGAGTGCGCGGGTAACACGATTGCCTTGAAGAACGGCGCGCCGCCCCTTGGCGCGACCTCCACAGGCGCTGGTGGTCGCACATAGGACTGCGCGTGTTGTTGGCTAGAAAAACTCGATCCCGAGCGAGAGGGAGTCCAAGTCTTCCTCGGAAACCCTTCTGAATTCGACTGAATTCTCGGCTGAGAATACCAAGACGACGTTTCCTTGGCTGTTGAGTTCAGAATAGGTGCTGATCACGTGCGCGCCATCCGCCAAGCCACCGACGAGGGCGCTTTCAATGCGAAGGATGTCTGAGCGAAGGTTGAAGTCAAAGATTGTGTCATTGCCGTTGTTCTCATGAAACGTAAAGACATCAGCGCCTTTGCCGCCAAACAAGCGGTCATCGCCGCTGCCGCCCCTTAGGGTGTCATTGCCTTGGCCCGCGCGGATTGTGTCGTTGCCAGAACCGCCAGCGGACAATTCATTGCCACTTCTGCTGACGATCCTGTCGTCCCCCTCACCGCCAAAGAGTTGGTCGCGCTTGGAGCGAGAGTACAGAGTGTCATTCCCGCTCCCCCCGTACATTTTCGCGCGTACATTACCGTATGTGCTCAGGGAGTGGAGTTCGTCGTTTCCATCGTCCCCGCGCATGATGGTGTTCTTAGACCCTTCGTCGGTAATTGTATCGTCACCGTCACCACCTCGTAGGATACGTGTCGCTTCCTCGTCTGGGATACCCGCAGTAATTTCATCGTCCCCCGCGCCACCAAGCAGAGTGTCCGAACCTTTGTTCGTGTAAAGATAGTCATCGCCAAGGCCGCCCCGTAGGAGGTCGTCATTGTTGCTCCAACCAAAGCCGGCCGACAGGTGGTCATCCCCTCGGCCGCCAATCAGGGTGTCGTTTCCAGCATTCCCGGCCAAATGGTCATCTTTGCCACCGCCAAGAATGCGGTCATCACCGTCAAGTCCAAACAATTGGTCCTGACCGTTCCCGCCGATCAACGTATCGTTCCCTGCGGCCCCTTTGATGTAATCCCGCGCCTGTCCGCCATTGACCAGGTCCGCCTTTGGCGATCCATACACACGGTCGGTCAAAGACGAGAGTGTTCCCTCCGAAATAGCGAAAGTTTCGATGAGGTCGCGTAGGGTCGGGGACGCGAACTCATCCACAACATAAGGGGAACGGATCGGAATTTTCGTTTGCTCATTTTCAAACGCCAACGTCCACGAAGCACCCGTCGTGCTGTCGGAAAAGACAATCGCTGTGATCAATGCCGAGTCAGTGTCGGAAAGGTCATCCAGCGCACTGCCGTAGACCTCATATTCCAACATACCGTCCGAGAATGTGATCCGGTCTTCGTAGGCGATATCGAATTTCCTGAACTCTGTATCATTCACGAAGCCATATGATGAGGATTCGATTTTTACGTTCTGCAGTTCAGCGTTTTCATCGAGATAGGCTTCACTGCTCCAATTCAGAAACGACCAATCGAGGGTGGCTGGTAGACCTTTGGTTTTTGATAAATCCCATAGTGCGCGCATGAACAGCTCCGATCTTAAAATGTTTGAGGCAACTATTCACGATCGGGCGCGGGTTTTGGGAAGTTTCTACAATTTTTATTTATTTTTTTGTTGCAGTTGCGCGGTCACGCGCACCAACTTTGGCCCTTGGGCCGCTATCAAAGCCAGCCGCCTGCTTCTCGGCAGCTGGCTGAATTTGATTGGCGTTCGTTACATTCGTTCGTATTTCTGAAGGATCTCGGCAATTTTTGCGTCCTGGTCGGGGTCCGGCAGCAAGGCGGGTTGGCGCGATGCGCCGACTGAATTGTCCTGCAGATACAGCGCGCGCTTTACCAGCGCAGGCGGATACCCCAGCGAATAAAGGTCTGTGCGGAAGGCCGTATAGATTTCTTGGGCCTTGGCCGCGCCTTCGCTATCGCCCGCATTCACGCAGGACACGATATCTGCCAGCACGTCGGGTAACACATTCCCTAGGCCCGAAATGCAGCCCTTCGCTCCGTTTTCAAGCGCCCATTGCACCAGATGATCAGGGCCTGAATAGACGTCGAAACCGCTTTGGTCGCGGCCAATCGCCATATAAGCCTCGAGCGTCTCTTGGGCGCCGCCGGAGTCCTTGATGCCAGCGATATTCCCATGTTTGGACAAAACGCGTGCAGTTTCGGGTTCGATGTGGTTCTGGGTGCGCGCTGGAATGTCATAGAGAAACACTGGCGTTTTCACCGCATCGGCCACAGAGGTGAAGTGGCGGATCAGACCGTCTTGCGTGCAGGCGATGAAAAACGGGGTGATGACGGCAATGCCGTCCACACCGATGGCGTCGAATTCGCGCGCGAGTTGGATCGTTTCAAAGGTCGCTGGCATGCCAGCGTTCACGATGACCTTGGCTTGGCCATTCACCTCTTCGACCACCTCGCGGCACAGGCGGACTTTTTCATCAAAAGTTAGCGCAGAGAAATCCCCGTTGGTGCCTGCACACATAATGTGATTGCCCGCGGCCACTTGCCGGCGCACCTGCGCACGGGTGGCCTCGTAATTGATAGTCTCGTCGGCATTGAAACAGGTGACGAGCGCGACGAAGGCTTCTTTGTGGTCGGTCACTGGATTATCCCCGCTTCGCTTTTGCCATCTTCGCCGCATAATCAAGGGCGCAGAGCATGTTGTCATGGTTGGCTTTGTTTTGGCCCGCGATGTCAAAGGCGGTGCCGTGGTCGACTGAGCAGCGGTCAATCGGCAGCCCGAGCGAGACGTTTACGGCGGTGTCAAAGGCCACCAATTTGATCGGGATGTGGCCCTGATCGTGGTACTGCGCGATCACCAGATCAAAGCCGCCCTGATACGCGCGGTGGTAAACGGTGTCGGCGGAAATCGGACCTTGGACATTGATGCCTTCGGCTTGGGCTGCGGCGACGGCGGGGGTGATGGCCACGTCATCTTCGTTCCCGAACAGTCCGTTCTCGCCACAGTGGGGATTGATCCCTGCGACTGCGATCCGTGGCTCTTCTAGCCCCATGCGGCGCAAATGCTTGTGCCCCATACGAATGGTTTCCAAGACCCGCTCTGTTGTGGCGCGCCCGATGGCATCGCGCAGAGAAACATGGGTGGACACGTGCACAACATTCAGCCGCTCTGACGCGAGCAGCATCCAAGAGGATTTCGAGCCTGTCAGGTGCGCCAGCATCCCTGTGTGGCCGTCGAAGTGGTGACCAGCGGCGTTCAGCGCTTCTTTGTTGATTGGCGCGGTGACGATGCAGGCGGTCTCGCCCCCCATGGTCAGTTCAACTGCGTGCGCGATGTAGCGATAACTGGCCTCGCCGCAGGCGGGCGACAGAACGCCGAATTTGCTGGGCAGATCGTCGACCTGCACGTGATCGACGCGAATGCCGTCCCCTTCTGCGTCAGGGGCGATGATCGGTAGCGGGATCCCACAAATGGTGGCGGCGCGCTGCAGTGTATCCCGGTCGCCAATCACGATGGTTTGCTCACGCAAGGCGGCGTCACGTCCAGCCAAGGCTTTGACAGTGACCTCGGCCCCAACGCCCGAAGGATCCCCCATCGTTATGACAATCTTCTCACTCATTGCAGGTCTCCTCCGAACGGTCAGTGCATCATCCAATTAACCTATAGGTAAAAATACATCAACATTAGAGGTGTGTGTCTGGGAGATTTCTCTCGAATAGTAAAATTTCCTATAGAAATTAGGGCTATCTTGCGCGTAGTGTTTTTTACAACAAGATGATAATAGGTAAAATATGAGCGAGAAGGTTCTGATTGTTGCAGATGACCTGACAGGGGCGCTCGACTCGGCTGTCGGCTTTGCCGCTGCAGGGCGTACCGTGCGGGTGGCGCGGCACCCAGAGGGAGCGGCGCGCGTCTGGTCCGAGGGGTGCGATGTGCTTGCGATTAACACAGGCAGTCGGGAGGTCCCTGCTGATCTGGCCTGCGCGCGCGTAACTGAGGCGTTGAGTGGCTTAAACCCCCAAGATTTCAACGTTATCATCAAGAAGGTCGACTCTCGGCTCAAAGGGAATGTCGGCGCAGAGACCGAGGTTTTACTTGCGTGGAGCGGCGCGGAGCAGGTTGTTGCTGCGCCAGCGATCCCCACTATGGGGCGGCTTGTGGAAGATGGCTCGTTAATCGGGGCGGGTGTGGATCAGCCCATCCCGGTCTCGGTTCGTTTTACAAGTTCGGTCACTGTGCCAGACGTTGGGTCCGACACGGATTTGGACCAGATTGTGCAGGCGGGTAGAGCGGCGCTTTGGGTTGGTGCGCGTGGATTGGCTTTTGCTTTGGCTCGGGCATCGGGCGTCTCGGCACCCGAAACCGGGGCGTTGCGCGATCCGGTAATGATCGCCAATGGCTCTCGGGACCCTGTGACCGCGGCGCAAATTTCCGCAGTTGAGGCCATCGCGCCGGTGCTTCACGCGCCAAATGGGGTGTTATTGGGCGATCCTTCGCCCGATGGTCCTGTGATCCTGTCCATCGCGCAGGGCGATGAGACAATTTCTGGCGCGCAGGCCGCCGCGCAATTTGCACAGAGCATTTTGGCATGTGTCAGGCGGTGCGAACCGGCATCACTTCTAATTTGCGGGGGCGAGTCCGCGCAAGCAGCTCTGGACCTGCTTGGCGTCGAGAGTTTACAAGTGATCTCAGAATTGCGTCCCGGTTTACCATTGTGCGAGGTCGAGGCCCCTTGGGGTCCCCTTAAAATAGTGACCAAATCCGGAGGCTTCGGGGATGCCGCGCTCCTGCGCGAGGTTCTGCAGAGCGCGCAAGAGAAGTTGTAAAGGAAACGGGAATGGACCAGCACACCTCAGCGGGAAGCCAAGGTCGCGGCGGGCGTCCGCCTTTGTCAGAGAAGGTATATACCGCTCTGAAGTCGCGGATCACGCGCGGGGATTATGGTCCGAACGAAAAGCTGCCCGCTGAAAAGGATTTGTCGGCGCAATACGGCGTATCTCGCCCTGTTTTGCGCGTGGCGCTGGAGCAGCTCCGCGAAGAAGGTTTGATTGTTTCTCGCCAAGGCGCGGGGAATTTCGTGCGGGTGAAACGCGAAGCTGCTCTTGGCTACACGCCCGTAGAAACCATCGCCGACATTCAGCGCTGCTATGAGTTTCGTCTGACGATTGAGGTGGACGCCGCCGGCTTGGCCGCGCAGCGCCGCAATCAGGGCATTCTGGATGAAATGGAGCAGGCTCTTGATCTGTTGTCGGATGCGACAGGCTCTCGGCTGCACCGCGAAGATGCGGATTTTACCTTTCACCTTGCCATCGCGCGGGCGTCGAACAACCAGTACTACGCCGAGACGCTCAAGGCGTTGCGGGATCATATCTACGTGGGAATGAAGATGCACGGTGACGCGTTGATGTCTGATGGGGCGTCTGCGCTGGAAAATGTGCTCGAGGAGCATCGGGGCATCTATCAGGCGATTGCTGATCGTGATCCCGATCGCGCCCGTGCGGTCATGCGCCAGCACGTGTCCCATTCTCGGGAGCGCCTGTTTGGCGCGGGTGTGATGGATCTATCGATGCAGTAAAGGGCGCGCGACCGTGTGGTGGTCGCGCAGCCAGAGTTAATAAGCGTCGCGGTAGATGGCTGTCACATCCTCAACGCTCATGTCGCGCGGGTTGTTGTCCATCAGGCGGCGGATTGCATGCGCTTCGGTGGCCCATTGGGGGAGGTCGGCTTCGTTCGCACCGTGGGTACTCAGCTGCATCTCGATCCCCAGATTCTTGCAGAACTCGAAGGCCGCACTTTTTAGCCCGTCCACCGTTTCCGCGCCTTGCAGGCCCAAAGCGGTAGCAACTTCGGCGGTTTTTTCGGGCACAACGGGCTGGTTAAAGGCCAAGACGTGCGGAAAAATGATCGCGTTTGCCAGCCCGTGCGGCAGGGATAGACGCGTGCCCAAGGGGTAGGCCAGTGCGTGGCCCGCTGCCGTGTTCACGGGACCAAGGCAGATGCCGCCGTAGTACGAGGCCAGCATCATGCCTGCCCGAGCCTCGCTGTCTTTGCCATTCTCAACAGCGCGCTGCAGGTATTTACCAACTAGGTTGAAGCCCATGCGGGCATACCCATCAATTAGATCGTGCGCGCGAATATTCGTAAAGGCTTCAACGCAGTGGGCCATGGCATCGACGCCTGTGGCCGCAGTCACGGCTGGCGGGACCGAATAGGTCAACTCAGGGTCCAAAACCGCGAGGTCTGCGATCAGGTGGGGGCTTTCGACGGCTATCTTGGACTTTGTTTCAGGGTCGGTCACGAGCGCGCGAATGCCTGCCTCTGACCCCGTCCCTGCAGTGGTGGCAACCTGAAAGAGCGGCGTTTGGCGTCCTGAGACCTTGTTCGGGCCGGCGACATCGCGCAGGGATTCCGCGCCGTCCCAGAGCGCCGCGACCAGTTTCGCAATGTCCAAAACAGATCCCCCGCCAAGGCCGATCAGAAGGTCGGGCTGATGTGCGCGCGCTTGTTCCAGAACCTTCTCGAATGCGGGTAGGTCGGGTTCCGGCGGCACGTCATCGATCACCAGAATGCTGCCCTTCAGTCCCAGCCGGTCCACATATTGCAGGGTGGGGGCGGACGTAATGACCAGCGGGCGTTCTGCGCCAGCAGCATGGTCCGCCACGGTCCCCGCAGCGCCAACGCCGATTTCCAGCCGCTTTGGTTGATGAATGGTAATCAATCTGTCCATCGTAGACATTGCGGCTTCCTTTCAGATCGTTTGTTCAATGAGGCGCGCGAGGGTGCTCGCGTTCAGCCGCACGTGCCGGATGGCCCGGCGATATAGGGTGTAGGCCACATCCAGCCCGCCATCCGCGCGAGGCAGGAGTACGGGGTAGGACAGCTCTTTGTTGCGGCCGTCAGTCGAATTGTTGGATAGGCAGGTTCCGGTGCTATCCTCGATCACATACCGCGTGGGGAAGGTCCGGCCCCCGTCGGAGGACAGGCACAGGGTCAGCGGCGCGCGCTCGACGCCCCAAATGGGCTGGCAGCCTTCTTGGGCTTCGGGGCGGGCATCGTTCTCTTCGAGTTCATCGTAAAGCGAGGCGCGTCGCGACTCCGATTGTGCGGCTGAAATCGGATTGCAGACCATCGCGACCATGCCATTTGACAAGGTAACCACGCCGATTGAGCTGTTGTTGTTGGGGACATCCGTGGGTTCTGGTGCGCTCCAACTGCGTCCGCCATCGGTGCTGGTCGAACGATGCACGAAATCGGCCTGACGGCGTCGATAGAAGGCTGCCATCTCGTCGCCTTCCAGAGAGACAGGCGTCATATGGACGGCGCCGGGGGAATTGGGAACCTCTGAGACATCCCACGTCTTTCCGTTGTCTTGGCTGGTGGCGATCGCGGCGGTGTCGAACGCGCCTGTCCAGCGAATGCCGGGCCGCGGGTGACAGCGGAACAGAGGCAGGACCCAAACGCCGTCGTCCCTGACAAACGGCCGCGCACGAATAAAGGTGCCCGCGGGCAGACCGATGTCGCGCGCCTCTCCCGAGGTCAAGGTCGCGCCATCGCGCTGAATGGGGCGCATGTAGACACGCGATTCATCTTGGTTTCCAGCGGGTTGTGCGGTGTTGAATAGCCAGAGTTGACCGTTACGATCGGTGAAAAGAACAGGGTTCTGTTCGGACCGTTCCGTGTCATAGGTCAGCTGCGCGGCTGGCCCCCATGACGGCGCGCCGTCCTCGAGGATGGATGCGTAGATCGAAATGTCAGACTTGCCTTCGAGGGTACCACCAAACCATGCGCAGGCGACCGCACCATCGGGTAAATCCGTCAGAAACGCAGCGTGGTTCTGGATCGTGGGCGCTGGCAGAATGGCCCAATCCCCATCTTCACGCGGCGCTAAAGCGCCGGTCATCTGGGTTGCGATGTCTTCTGGCGTCATCTGCCACTCCTCCTCACTGTGCAGGTTCAAAAGTTGTCAAATGGCGGATAAGTTGTCAAGTTGCGCAACTGCTGTGTGGTGATATTTTTGAAGCTTCTGCGACTGACGTCAGAAAATTTAAGTAAAACAGTGCTATATATGGGTTCTAACTTTTTCCTCCTTAATGTTTGACAACACTTTTCAAGTTTACCAATATGATTTGGCGAATCCGGTTAAACGGTGTGCAGACGGGTGAGACACGCGGCTGCTCGCAACAAGGGGCGGGGTGCCATGTGTGCGTTGCTCAAGGAGAGGGGCTCAGCCCTCAGGGAGGAAAAATGAAACATTCTATGCTATGGGCGTGCGCGCTATTGGCCACGACTGCCTTGTCGCCAGCTTATGCTCAGGATAGCGCTGTCACGATCGTTCTCGGAGAGGAGCCGGATCTGGTCGAGCCTTGTATGGCGACGCGCTCAAACATTGGCCGCATCGTTCTGGGAAACATCAGCGAAACCCTGACCGAGCTGGACGTGCGCGGTGACGAAGGCCTGAAGCCGCGTCTGGCCGAGAGCTGGGAGCTGGTGAACGACAACACGTGGCGTTTCAAGCTGCGCGAAGGCGTGACCTTCTCGGACGGCAGCACATTTGACGCCGCAGACGTAAAGCATTCGTTTGATCGTGCCAAGAGTGATCAGATCACTTGTGAAATCTCGCGCTACTACGAAGGCATTGAAATCACGCCGAGTGTTGTTGACGAGCACACCATCGATTTTACAACCGAGCCGGCGCAGCCCATCCTGCCGCTGCTTTTGTCGCTGCTGACCATCGTACCCTCGGAAACCGCGATTGAGTTCACCCGTGAACCCGTTGGCACAGGTCCCTATGTGATGTCGAACTGGGCTCCGGGTCAGAGCATCACGCTAGAGCGCCGCGATGATTACTGGGGTGAGGCACCCGCCGTGTCGACGGCAAACTATGTGTTCCGTGCTGATCCGTCGGTGCGCGCTGCAATGGTTCAAGCGGGCGAGGCAGACATTGCGCCTTCGATCTCTGCGATTGATGCGACCACGGATATGGATGCGTCCTATCCCAACTCGGAAACCACGTACCTGCGGATTGACCACTCGGTCGCGCCGCTGGATGACAAGCGGGTTCGCGAAGCGCTGAACATCGGTATCGACCGCGAAGCCTTTGTTGGCACCATTCTGGCGGACGGCACTCAGGTCGCGACGGCACTGAACGTGCCCACCACTTTGGGTTGGAACGCTGACACCGAAGCGCGCCCCTACGATCCCGAACGTGCCAAGGCGCTGTTGGAAGAAGCCAAAGCAGATGGCGTCCCCGTGGACACCGAAATTCTGCTGGTCGGCCGGACCGGCAACTTCCCCGGGGCCACTGAAACCTACGAGGCGATCCAGTCCATGCTGTCCGAGGTCGGGTTCAACATCCGCCTGCAAATGGTCGAAGTCGCCGAGCACGAGCAGTATTACTCGAAACCCTATGTTCAGGACCAGCCGGTTCTGGTGGGGGCGCAGCACGACAACTCGCGCGGCGATCCGGTTTTCTCGATGTACTTCAAGTACCATTCCGAGGGCCGACAGTCGGGCATCGCAGACCCCAAGGCGGATGATCTGATCACCCGTGCGACCGCCGCCACCGGCGACGAGCGTGTGGCTCTGTGGTCCGAACTCTTTGGCTACCTGCATGATGACGTGATCGCGGATGCACTGCTGTTCCACATGGTGGGCCATGCCCGCGTGAGCAACGATGTCGAGTTCACACCGACCATCGCGACCAACAGCCAGCTCCAGCTTTCGGAAATTGGCCTGAAGTAATCGGTTTCCTCCGACCCAGTGCGCGGCATATCCCTGTGCCGCGCACGCACTTGTTCCAAGGAGCTTCTCATGAAAACGATGCTTGGGAAGAGGGCAGTATCGAGTCTGATCTCGCTGTTTGTTCTGATCGTGATGGTGTTTTTCCTGTCGCGTCTGACGGGCGACCCGGCCGCCCTGTACCTGCCAGTCGACGCCTCCCAAGAAATGCGTCAGAATTTTCGCGAAATACACGGTCTGAATGATCCCGTGATTGTGCAGTTTGGCCGCTATATCGGCGACCTCGTACAACTCGATTTCGGTGAGAGCCTGCGCAAAGCCCGCCCCGCCATTGATGTCGTCCTCGAGGCATTTGTCTGGACCCTTTGGCTGGCCCTGATCACCATGGCGCTGGTGTCTGTGGCGGCGATTGTGGTCGGCTCCATCGCGGCCTTCAACGTGGGCCGCCCGTTTGATCGCGTGGCGTCTGTCTTGTCGCTCATCGGTGCCTCGGCACCCGATTTCTGGATCGCGATTGTTGGCATCGTTGTCTTTTCTGTCAGCTACGGATTGCTGCCCACCAGTGGCACTGGCACCGTCTGGCACTGGATTTTGCCCATTTCCGTGCTCTTTATCCGCCCGTTCGGCCTGATCCTACAGATCGTGCGCGGATCGATGATCAACGCGCTTGGCTCTCCTTACGTGAAGACCGCGCGGGCCAAAGGGGTCAAGAACCGCCCCGTGATCTTTGTCCACACGCTGCGCAATGCCATGCTGCCCGTGATCACCGTGATCGGTGACCAAGCGGCTGCGCTGCTCAATGGCGCTGTCGTGGTCGAGACGATTTTCGGTTTCCCTGGAGTGGGCAAGCTGATGATCGACTCCATCCTGCAGCGGGATTTTAACGTCATCTTGGCGGCGATCATGGTCACGGCGATTGCGATCTTCCTGATGAATATCCTGATCGACATCGCCTATGCGCTGCTCGACCCCCGCATCCGGACCTGAAAGCATGACTATGACTGACACTTCCGACACTGTCCGCGCCGAAGAAGATCCTGCCAAGCCCGTCAGCGGTCTGCGCCGCGTAATCGCGATGCTGTGGGCGGACAAACTGGCCTTTGTCGCTGCGCTGTTTTTGCTGGTAATCGTGCTCTGCGCGACTTTCGGCCCGATGTTTCTGCAGGATATGGCGGCCAAAACGAACCTGCGCGCGCGCAATGCAGCACCTTTTGAGCTGGAGCGCGGGTTTTTCTTTATCCTCGGCGGAGACGCTTTGGGGCGGCCTTTGCTGGCGCGGATCATTGTCGCCGCGCAGAACACCATGATGGTGGCGGCTGGTGCAGTCGTCGCCTCGATGATCATCGGGTCGGCGCTGGGATTGATCGCTGGCTACACCGGCCGTTGGGTGGGCGAGGCGATTATGCGTCTGGCCGACGTGATCATGTCCTTCCCATCGCTGCTGCTCGCAGTGATCGTGCTTTATATGCTGTCACCGTCGATTGCGAACCTCGTACTGGTGCTGGCGATCACGCGCATTCCAATTTACCTGCGCACCACCCGCGCCGAGGTACTGGAGGTGCGCCAACGCATGTTCGTCCAAGCGGCGATTGTTATGGGTGCGTCAAACTTCCGGATCGTGTTCAAGCATATCCTGCCCGTGATCCTGCCCACGCTCTTGACCATTGCGACGCTTGATTTTGCCTTTGTCATGCTGGCGGAATCCTCGCTCTCCTTTCTCGGGATCGGCATCCAGCCGCCAGAGATCACATGGGGCCTGATGGTGAGCCAAGGCCGCCAGTACCTGACCTCTGCTTGGTGGCTCGCCTTTTGGCCCGGTCTGGCGATCATCCTGACCACCATGTCCCTGAACCTGCTGTCCAGCTGGATGCGTATCGCCCTGAACCCGACCCAACGTTGGCGCCTCGAAATCGGAGCAAAGAAGAATGGCTGATCATCTGCTTGAAGTCCGCGATCTGTCTGTTCGCTTTCATACGGCCCAAGGGATCGTCAAAGCGGTGAACGGCATCAGTTGGCATCTGGACCGTGGTGAAACGCTGGCCATTTTGGGGGAAAGTGGGTCTGGAAAATCGGTTTCTGCCTCTGCGATTATGAATCTCATCGACATGCCGCCGGGCGAGATCACCAGTGGTCAAATCCTGTTCGATGGGGTCGACCTGCTGAAGCAGTCGGACGAGGATCGCCGCCGCCTGAACGGCAAGCGTATCTCGATGATCTTTCAGGACCCGCTTGGGCACCTTAACCCCGTCTACCCTGTGGGCTGGCAGATCGCGGAAACCGCGATGGCCCACGGCAAACCCAAAGACGAGGCTTATGCCCGTGCTCTGGCTCTGATGGAGCGCGTGGGTATTCCCGATCCCGAGGCGTCGATGGACAAGTACCCGCATCAGTTCTCGGGCGGACAACGGCAGCGCCTGATGATCGCGATGGCCTTGGTTCTGAAGCCGGACATTCTGATCGCGGACGAACCCACGACGGCACTGGACGTTACCGTGCAGGCCGAAGTGCTGTCCCTGCTCGAAGAGCTGCAAGAAGAAACGGGTATGGGTCTGCTGTTGATCACCCATGACCTTGGCGTCGTGGCCGAAGCGGCGGACCGCGCGGTTGTCATGGAGGGTGGCTATATCGTCGAAAGCGGCACGCCGCGCGAACTCTATCACAACGCGCAGCATCCCTATACGCGCAAGCTTCTGGCTGCCGCACCGGGCAAAGGCGAGATGCGGGACCCTGCCTCCGATGAGGAGCCGATCCTGCGCGTGCAGAATCTTCAGAAATCCTACGGCGGTTTTGCTGCGCTCAAGGGCGTGAACTTTGACCTGCATGCTGGCGAGACGCTGGCCATCGTTGGCGAGTCCGGTTCAGGGAAATCCACTATCGCTCGCCTGATGCTGCATTTGGAACCTGCCAGCGGCGGCCAGGTGCTTTGGAAGGGCGAAGAGATCCTCTCGAAAACACCGCGCGAGATGGGGCCGCTGCGCCGCCAGTTGCAGATGGTGTTTCAGGATCCGACCCAATCTCTGAACCCGCATATGACGGTTTTCCAGATCATATCTGAGGCATGGGTGATCCATCCTGACATCCTGCCGAAAAGCCAGTGGAAAGACCGCGTCGCCGAATTGCTCGGTCAAGTGGGCCTGAAGCCCGAACATGCCTTGCGCAATCCCCACCAGTTTTCTGGCGGGCAACGACAGCGCATCGCGATTGCCCGTGCGCTCGCGCTGGAGCCAGATCTGATCATCTGCGACGAGGCTGTGTCGGCGCTAGATGTTTCAATTCAGGCGCAGGTGATTGCGCTGCTCGGTGAGTTGCGCGACCGGCTTGGTATCGCGTTCATCTTTATCGCCCATGATTTGCCCGTGGTCCGAGACTTTGCCGACCACGTGTTGGTGATGCAGCGCGGGCAGGTGGTAGAACACGGCACTGTCCGACAGATTTTTGAAGCGCCGCGACAGGGCTACACCCAGCGGCTGTTGGCAGCTGGTCTCGACTCTGACCCGGATGTCCAAGCGGAACGTCGCAGCCAGCGTTTGGCTTTGGCCGCGACCCAAGCCTGATCCGAAAGGTACCCTCTCACAATGTCTGCGCTTTCCTACTTCAAGTGGCCTTTTGCCGTGACCGCGTTCGGCCTTGTTCTGGCGTATTGGCTGGGGCTTCAGACCACGGGCACGGTTGCGGGCGCGCTGTCTTTTCTGCTGATCGGATCGGTTCTGGCAGTGCTGGAGATCAGCCTCAGTTTCGACAATGCCATCGTGAACGCCAACAAGCTGAAGGACATGACGCCGGTCTGGCAGCATCGCTTTCTGACATGGGGCATTCTGATTGCGGTCTTTGGGATGCGCATCGTGTTTCCGCTGGCCGTGGTGGTCATTGCTGCGCGTATTGGCCCGATCGAAGCGATCATACTGGCTGCCAAGCAGCCGCAAGAATACGCCCGCATTATGGATGAAGCGCATCTATCGATCTCTGCCTTTGGCGGTACGTTCCTGATGATGGTCGCGCTCAACTACTTCATGGATCAAGAGAAGGATGTGGACTGGGTGCGCATGCTCGAAGAGCGCCTGCGCAAGTGGTCCTCGATCAAAGGGGTCGAGATCGCGATTGTCTTGCTCATGGCGATCGGGTTCACCGTCGTTCTGCCCGAAGAGCAAGGAGCGACATTTCTCTTTTCGTCGATCTGCGGGCTTTTGACCTTTCTCGCGGTCGAATTGGTGGGCTACCTGTTGGACGCCCAAGAGGACGTTGGCCGCGCAGCCGCCCAAGGGGGCTTTGGCGCTTTCCTCTACCTCGAGGTGCTGGACGCCAGTTTTTCATTCGACGGGGTGATTGGGGCCTTTGCTCTGACCCAAAACCTGTTCTTGATCGCAATCGGACTAGGAATTGGCGCAATGTATGTGCGTTCGATGACCTTGATGTTGGTCGAGCGTAAAACATTGGCGCAGTTTCGGTATCTAGAGCACGGGGCGTTCTATTCGGTGCTGGTGTTGGCGATCATCATGCTGATGCAATCGCTCACCCACGTACCCGAAGTTATCACCGGTTTGCTCGGGGCCAGCCTGATCGGATGCTCATTGCTGGCGTCCATTCACCACAACAGGCAGGCGGGATAGGAGTTCGACCCGCTCCTGCCAATTCCTTCAGCGGCGCTTGATACAATCGTAGGATCAGGCGCCGTTGCTGCATTCCTGATCTCGGCGAAGTGCCACAGATTTATCGCGCAGAGCGGGTTGTTCCAAATCGCTTTCCGCGTCTAGGCTGCAGGCATGTTTCGTAGCTTGCTTCCTCTCTCCGCGCTTTTGCTTGGCTCTGCATTTCTGGTGTTTGCCGGTGGCATGAACGGACTCGTACTGCCCATCAGAGGCGTCGCAGAGGGGTTCACTGCTGCGTCGCTTGGCCTGCTAGGAACAGGGTGGGCGATTGGATATGTGGCTGGCTGTGTCGCCACTCCCAAGCTGGTGAGCCGCGTCGGACATATCCGATCATTCGGGGTGATGTGCGCGATTGCCGCGATTGCGGTGCTGCTCTCGCTCCTTCTCATCACACCTTGGGTTTGGGTGCCCGTCCGCGGGGTGTCGGGCTTCTGCTTTGCGGGCGCTGCGATGATCGTCGAGAGCTGGCTAAACGAACGCACGGAGGCCACGTCCCGCGGCAAGGTTTTCGGGATCTACACGATGGTGAACCTCGCCGCGACAACGGCTGGTCAAATGGTGCTGACTTTGGGGGATGCGACTGGGTACTTGTTTTTCGTCCTTGCGGCCATGGTTTACTGCCTCGCGCTTCTTCCTACGGCGATCAGCGCGACCTCGACGCCAAAGCCGCTGACACAGGTGTCGCTCGACCTTCCGAAGCTCTGGCGCAACTCCCCGATCGCGGTGTTTGCGGTTTTTATGGTCGGGATTTCAAACGCAGCGTTTGGCACACTCGCTGCCGTTTATGCGGCACGCATAGGACTAACAGTCTCCGATATCGCGCTTTTTGCGAGCCTGCCCATTTTGGCAGGCGCGGCGAGCCAAATTCCAGTGGGCTTCGCGTCAGACCGGTTTGATCGTCGCAAAGTCTTGCTTGGGATTGCCGTGCTGGCGGTGGCAGCGGATGCCTTGTTTCTGTTCTATGGGGTGGCGGGCGCTTGGGCTGTCTTGTCACTGTCGGGACTGTTTGGCGCTACGGTCTACGCCATGTACCCCGTGATTGTGGCTCATGCCAATGACCATGCCGACACCGGTTTGGCCATTCAGGTGAGCGGCGGGCTTCTGCTAGTCTTTGGCCTTGGGTCGATTGTTGGCCCGAGTTTAGCGGGCTTTGCGATGAGCGGGTTCAGCGCACAATGGCTTTTCGCGGTGACGGGATCTGCCCACGTGCTGCTTGTTCTTTTTGCCTTGCTGCGGATCTGGATCGCGCCGCCCGTTCGGGCCGAAGACAAAGTGGCCTTTCAGGCGACACCTCTTGGACGTGGCTCAACGCCAGAGACGGTCACGATGGCCGCCGAGTCTCGAGAGATGCTGGAGCAGGATGCGTCCCAAACATAGCTCTCAACCGCTGGAGAGTGCAGTCGCAGTGTTGACGGCGTGGGGTTTGACGGCGGCGCGCTGACGGGTCAAGACTGCACCCTCGCGCATTCGTTCAGGAAGAGAAAATGAAGCAAATTGCTTTGGGCATGGTAGGCGGTGGACAAGGTGCCTTTATCGGCGGAGTCCACAGGATTGCAGCACGGCTCGATGGGCGGTTCCGCTTGGTCGCTGGCGCCCTCTCTTCGACGCCTGAACGGTCAGCGGCGAGCGCGGCGGAGTTGGGTTTGGAACGGTCCTATGGCGATTGGGCCGAGATGGCGCGCGAGGAGGCAGCGCGTCCCGACGGTATCGAAGCGGTGGCGATTGTCACGCCGAACCACCTGCATTTTGGTCCTGCTAAGGCCTTTCTCGAGGCGGGCATCCACGTGATTTGCGACAAACCGATGACCGCGACCCTGGACGAAGCGCTCAAGCTGCGCTCCATCGCGGAGCAGTCGGACGCGCTCTTTATTCTAACCCACACCTACGCGGGCTATCCGATGCTGCGAGAGGCGCGGCGGTTGGTGGCGTCCGGTGCCTTGGGCAAGCTGCGGCTCGCCAATGTCGAATATGTGCAGGATTGGCTGGCAGCACCGGAAACGGGCAAACAAGCGGCGTGGCGCGGGGACCCGAAACAAGCCGGCACCGGCGCGATCGGCGATATCGGGACGCATGCAGCGCACTTGGCACGCTTTGTCACGGGCCTTCCAATCGAAGCCGTTTCCGCCGAAATGCACAGCTTTGTCGAGGGGCGGCAGGTCGATGACAACATTCACGTCATGCTGCGCATGGCAGAAGGTGTGCGCGGGATGCTGTGGGCCAGCCAAGTCAGTGTCGGTTTCGACAACGATATCAGGCTGCGTGTGGTTGGCGATAAAGCAGGGCTGGAGTGGTGCCACGACCGCCCCGAGGAGCTTCGCTTTACCCGACTTGGTGAGCCGACGCAGATTTCGACGCGCGGTGGCCCGGGCTATGCGGGCAAATCCCGCGTTCCAGCCGGGCACCCCGAAGGCTTTCTAGAGGCATTCGCCTCGCTCTACACCGACGCCGCGGATGCGATTGAGGCGGGCGCACTTCCAGATGGCCTTCCAGGCGTGCAAGAGGGCGTGCAGGGATTGCGCTTTATTGATGCCTGCCTGAAGTCTCATGCTGCCGATGGGCGCTGGACCTCTGTCGAGGAGTAGACCGGCTCGAGCCTCACTACCCTCCAGCAAGCGCCTTTATTGGCCCGAAGACGATCTTTCGACCCCGTATTCTCCGCAGAGTTCGGATAAGACAGAGTGTAGCCTTGAGATGATTTCGCCCCTCGGGGACACGGTGCGTTCGACAATTCCGATTTGGCGCGTCACCTGAGGCGTGCCAAAAGGAAGCCTGATGATTCCGATATCTTCGGGTTCCTGAAGGGCCACATGAGGCACCACCGAAATCCCAAGCCCTTGCCTCACACAGGTGACGATCGACCCGATCGTGTCCACCTCCGCCACATCGTTTGTGACCACCCCAAGTCTCGACACTTCAGTATCGATCAGGTTTGCGAGCGGAACCGCGCATCTGAACCGGATATAGGGGCGTGTATTGAGCAAATCGATAGGGTCCTCGCTGGCCATGCTCGCGGGCGCGATCAACCATAGCGGTTCTCGCAAGAAAGGACTCCAGCGCAATGCGTTCGGGAATCCTACGTGTTCGGCGACCATCGCAGCGTCCAAGCGGCCTGCTGCCACATCCGCGATCAGTGGCGAAGACAACGAGATTCGCAGACTGGGTTTCAAGTCCGGATAGCGTTGCCGCATCTGCACCAATGCCCGTGGCAAGAGGTTCAGCGCGCTGGAGCGAACGGAGCCGAGCATCAAAGTCCCTGCGATCTGATCGCCCCTCAGGCTGGCCTTTGTGTCTTCTTCTCTTTGCAAAATATCCTTCGCCATCTCAATGACTTGAAGTCCCGAAGGCGTGAGCCTAGGCGGCCGCGTGCTGCGATCAAAGATGCTTACACGAAGCTCGTCTTCGAGCGCTTGTATCTGCTGACTCACCGCCGATGGCGTCAGCCCGACCACATCTGCCGCATGGGCAAAGGTCCCGTGGGATTGGATCGCGAGAAGCGTTTTGAGTTGCCGAGTGTCCATGCCTAAATCCAGTTTTTCTTAATCTAATAACCAGAAATACGCGCTTTTGATAAGACATTCTTCGCATTACGGTTGGCAGCCAAGGAGGATATCGCAGGCAGGGTTGGGAGACCTTCTGCGATCCAATCGACAGAATTGTCAGAAAATGCCGCGTTCCGAAGGCTTCGGGACGCTTTTGGAGAGATGTGCGATGAGCAAAACAATTCTGGTTACGGGGCCTGACCTCGATCCCGCGGCTGCCCGTTTGGTGGCAGACCACGGATACGAGACGGTGCATACCCCTGCCTATGCAGACAACGCTGTGATTTCTGAGTACCTGCAGAAGACTGGCGCGGTTGGGATTGTATCGCGCATGGGCCGGATCGATGCCGCTGCAATGGATGCAGCGCCGCAGCTTCGGGTCATTTCCAAGCATGGTGTAGGCGTCGATAACATCGACATCCAAGCGGCGGCAGATCGGGGCATCCCTGTTCTGGTTGCCACGGGTGCGAACGCGGTATCCGTGGCAGAGCACGCGATCGCCTTGCTGTTGGCGACGGTGAAGCGCGTTCTCCCTTTGGACGCGGGCTTGCGCGCAGGACGTTGGGAAAAGCCGGGCTTTGCGGGTCGCGAAATCGCGAATTCCACCATGGGTCTGATGGGCATGGGGTCGATCGCGCAGGCAACAGGCCGGATGGCCAAAGGCCTTGGCATCAAGCTGGTTGGCTTTGACCCTTACGCGCCTGATAGCGCCTTCGAGGAGCTGGGAGTCACGCGCTGCGCAACTTTCGAAGAGATGCTCGCGCAGTCTAACATTCTGAGCTTGCACTGCCCTCTGACAGATCAAACACGCAAAATTCTGAACGCGGAGACGATCGCGCTGATGCCCGAGGGGGCCTATGTGATCAACACTGCGCGGGGCGGACTAATTGATGAAGAAGCGCTGGTGTCGGCGATCCATTCGGGTCAATTGGCCGGTGCGGGTCTGGATACTTTTGCGGTCGAGCCGCCAGCTGCGGATCACCCGTTCTTTGCCGAACCTGCGATTGTTCTGACCCCTCACATCGGTGGTGTGACGCGTCAGGCTGGCGCACGTGTCGGGGTCGATGCGGTGCGCGGAATTTTCCAGATCCTCGACGGTCAGCCCGTCCCGCCAGAGCGGATCATTAATCGCAAATTTATGGCTGCCGATCAGGCGCAACTTGTCCAAGGAAAGAAGTAATTATGACCATCGGTTTTCGTATCCTGAACCGCGAGCGCACCGCCTCCAAGGAACTCGTCGCGGAATTCGCAAAACTGCCGGTGGCAAACGTGTCCGACAGCATGTCGCGTATCACGGCAGCAGGACCGACCCTGCGCCCAATGCATACGTCGGGTGGAATGGCAGGCGTGGCTTTGACCGTCAAAGCGCGTCCGGGCGACAACCTGATGCTGCACAAAGCGATCGACATGGCTGTGCCCGGCGACGTGATCGTCGTGGACGCAGGCGGTGATTTGGCGAACGCGCTGATGGGCGAGCTGATGCTGGCCTACGCGATCAAGAAAGGCGTTGTTGGCTTTGTCCTGAATGGCGCAATCCGCGATCTGGATAACTTCCGTGAAACCAACTTGCCGACCTATGCGGCTGGCGTGACCCACCGCGGCCCATACAAAGACGGTCCCGGCGAAATCAACGTACCCATCGCGATCGACGGCATGGTGATCCACCCCGGCGACATCATGATTGGCGACAGCGATGGCGTGCTGTGCGTGCCGATTGACGGAGCCGAGGACATCCTGAAATCCACGCAGGCCAAGTCGGCAGCGGAAATCAAGCAGATGGCCGCCATCGAAGCGGGCACCAATGACCGCACTTGGGTGGACCGCGCGCTCAAAGAACGTGGCTGCGTTCTACCCGACGACTGATCCAACCCCAGAACAACCCCGCATGATCAAGGAGGAGTGACATGCTTAACATCTTCAAAAAGGCCGCCATTGCTGGCGCCATGACCCTCGCCGCAGGCGCTGCATTCGCCCAAGACTATCCTGAGAAGCCGATTGAAGTGATCGTTGGCTACTCGGCAGGTGGCGGGACAGACGTCATGGCGCGCACCACCATGCCCTTTGTCGAGAAGTACCTTGGCGAAGGTGCGAGCATCGTGGTCAAGAACATGCCCGGCGCGTCGGGCCAGATTGGTATCACCGAAGTGGCTGGCGCGGACGCGGATGGCTACACCTTGGGCACCTTTAACCTGCCTGGCATGATGGCGCGAACCTTGGATCGCGAAGCGGCGTATGATCGTGACAGCTTCACTTACCTTGCGAACGTGGTGAACGACCCGAACGTCATCGTCTCGGCCAAGGGCAGCGGCATTCACACGATGGAAGACCTGATCGCTGCGGCCAAAGAGAACCCGCTGGCGATCACCGTCGGCATGTCCTCGCTTGGCGGTGATGACCACTTCCTGCTGATCAAATTGCAGAAGATGACCGAAACCGAATTCACGATCGTGCCCTTTAAAGGCTCTGCGCCTGCACGGACCGCCGTGATGGGTGGCCACGTGGCTGTCGGCATCTTCAACGTCTCCGAAGTTGCGAAATTCCAGGGCGAGCTGAACGTCCTTGGTGTTGCGCAGCCCGAGCGTTCGGAATTCGCGCCAGACGTGCCGACCTTCCGCGAGCAGGGATTTGACCTGATCAATGGCTCCATGCGCGGTGTCGTAGCGCCCGCCGGTTTGCCCGAAGATGTTGCAAACAAGCTGCGCGATGCCTTTGAAAAGGCTGCTCAGGATCCGGAATTCATCGAAGCGATGACCGCTACTGCGAACCCTGTTGCTGTCGTCACCGGCCAAGAGTTCCGCGAATTGACCGACGGGCTGTACGATCTGGCCAAAGAGGCGTGGGAAACCACTCCTTGGAACTAACCCACGTCTGATCCGGCCCTTTGCCGGACACGACCTCCCAGTGGTCCCGACCCAGCCAAACGCTGGATCAGTGGCACACTGCGCGCGGACACAAGGTGTCCTGAGTCCGCGCGCACCAATCCCTTCCTTTTATAATACGAGCACGTCATGCACGACCGATCCAAAAACCGTCTGACCAGACCCGAAACGCTGACTGCGCTTGGCATCGTGGTGGTCGCGGCTGGTTTCCTTGTTCCGACCGCTGATCTGCGTTCGATCTCTGCGCTCTTGCCTGCCGCAATGCTGATCGGTCTGATTGTGCTTGCGCTGGCGTTGCTGACCATGGATCAGCGCAAAGCATCCAAAGGTGAAGCACCGACGCAGATGACCCAGTCCCCTAAGCGTGTCGTTGGGGCCTTCCTTCTAATCCTCGGGTATGCGCTGGCCTGTGACTTCATCGGCTTCTACGTGAGCACTGCGGTGACCATTCCGCTCGTGGCCTTTGCTTTTGGATACCGTAATCCTTTGGGGCTTCTCATTGCGACAGTCATCGTTGTGGGCACGATCTGGCTAATTTTTGACTTCGGGATGTCTCAGGACTTTCCCGCCGGCCGCATTTGGGAGAATTGATCAATGTACTCCGATCTTCTTCATGCTCTTCCTGACGTTTTCGCTTGGGCTAACTTTGCGGCCGTCATCATCGGTGTCATCGCCGGTATTGTTGTCGGCGCGATGCCTGGCCTGTCTGCGACGATGGCGATCTCTGTTCTGGTGCCCTTCACCTTTGGCCTAGAGCCACTCGTCGCGCTCGGCCTGATGGCGGGTATATACAACGGCGCGATGTATGGCGGGGCGATCCCTGCGGTGCTGCTGCGCATTCCGGGCACGCCTGCAGCCGTCGCCACCACCTTTGACGGCTATCCGATGGCGCAAAAGGGCGAGGGCGGCTTCGCGCTTCAGGTTGCTGTGGTTTCATCCGCCATTGGCGGTGTCGCCTCTGCATTTGCCCTGATGCTACTCGCGCCTCCGCTCAGCAAGGTGACACTGCTGTTCGGCCCGTCCGAGGTCTTCTGGGTGGCTGTGTTTGGTCTTGCCTCGATCATCTTCCTTCTGGGAGGGAACCCGATCAAGGGGCTGATCTCTGCGTGCTTCGGCGTGTTTGTCTCTGTCATTGGGTCTGACCCGATCTACGGCAATGACCGTTACACCTTTGGCCAGCTCGAGATGCTGGATGGCATCCACATCGTGATCCTTCTAGTTGGTCTGTATGCGCTACCGCCTGTGATTGATCTGTTGGAAACTCCGCTGAAAACGGGCGTGAATAGCGCCAAGCTCGGGACGGAGCCGATCTGGAAAGCGATGCCCCGCATGAAAGGCTTCTGGAAAACGTGGTTGCGCGGCTCTTTCATCGGCATTTGGATCGGCATTCTGCCCGGTGCTGGCGGTTCGATGGCAGCATTCATGTCCTATAACGAAGCGCGTCGTGGCTCGAAGAACCCTGAGAAATGGGGCGATGGCGAACCCGAAGGTGTGGCCGCTGCCGAAACCGCAAACAATGCGGATACCGCTTCAGCACTCATTCCTGCCCTGACACTAGGTATCCCCGGAACAGCTGTGGCAGCTGTGATGCTTGGGGGCCTGCTGGTCCACGGTCTGCAGCCCGGTCCGATGCTTTTCCGTGACAACCCGGACATCGTCTTCGGCTTCATGTGGCAGTTTCTGTTCGGCGCGATCCTTTTGGTTTTGCTTGGCGGTAGCCTTGCCACCAACAGCTTTGCACGTCTCTTGAACCTGCCGCGTCCGCTACTTGGCTCTGTGATCATCGTGCTGATGCTGATTGGCGTCTACTCGATCCACGGGCGTATGTTCGACGTCTACCTAATGCTTGGCTTCGGTGCTGTTGGCTGGGTGATGGACAAGCTAAAATTCCCGCTGCCGCCCGTCGTGCTCGGACTGATCCTCGGCGGCTTTGCCGAAGAGAACCTGCGCCTTGCCCTGCGCATTGGCCGCGGTGATCCTATGGTCCTGTTCCAAAACACCACAAGCCTGATCTTGGTCGCGCTTACTGTTGCCGTCATCGTCGGTCCGTCGCTCAAGAAGCGTTTTATCGACAGCCGTAAGGCCGCATGATGGCAAGCCCGCACTATCCTGTCCGCGAGGATTGGCTCGCCTTGGCGCAAGAAGACATTCTTGCGTCGGAGCAGCCAATTTTCGACGCGCACCACCATCTTTGGGACCGTCCCGAAGGCCGCTATCGCGCGGCCGAGTTGATGGCGGATGTGGGCGCGGGGCACGACGTGCGGGCCAGCCTGTATGTGCAATGTCGCACCGGGTATCGCACCAACGGGCCTGAACACATGCGCCCTGTTGGCGAAGTCGAGACCATTCTGGACTGGTGCGCAGAGCATCCCCTGCATCCTGCCGGAATTGTCGCGATGGCGGATCTGCAGTTGGGCGTTGATGTGCAGCCGGTTCTGGAAAGCCTGTGCGCAGCGGGGCAGGGCAAGGTCAAAGGCATTCGGAATACAACAGCGTGGCATTCAGATCCCGCGGTTCAATCCAATCCGAACCCGCCCCCTGACGGTCTGCTGCGCTCGGATGCCTTTCTCGAAGGGGCGCGTGCAGTCGCTGATCATGGGCTGACGCTGGATATATGGGCCTATCAGACTCAGCTCGACGACGTTCACGCTCTGGCGCAGGCGATGCCGCAGTTAACAGTGGTCATAGATCATTGCGGCGGACCTTTAGGCGTCGGCCCTCATGATCGTTTTGATCCAGAGAGCTTCGGTGCATGGCGATCAGGTCTCGAACGCGTTGCAGCGTCGCCGAATATACGGATCAAGATTGGCGGCTTTGGCCTTTCGGTGACGGGTTGGCGCTACGCTGACGCGCCGCAGCCACCGGCGTCAGATCAACTAGCAAAGGATTGGGCGCCTTGGGTTTCCGCGGTGCTCGACCTGTTCGGGCCAGATCGCGCGATGTTCCAGAGCAACTTTCCCGTCGATAAGGGGCAGTTCAGCTACGTCAGCCTGTGGAACGCATTCAAGCGCTTGGCTGCACCGCTGTCTGAGGACGAACGCCACGCGCTGTTCTGGCGCACGGCCGCGCAAACCTACGACATCGATCATCAGATTTTCACGCATGACATCGGGAGGAAACCGTCATGAAGAAAACCCTTACCGCGCTGGTCGCGCTTGGCCTGTCGGCCACGGCAGCGCTGGCTGAATACCCTGAGAAGCCTATTGAGGTAGTTGTTGGCTATTCCGCTGGTGGCGGCACAGATGTAATGGCCCGCACCGTTGCGCAGTTTTTGGAGCAAGAACTTGGGGATGGCGCTTCCGTTGTGGTCAAGAACATGCCCGGCGCAGGGGGACAGATCGGCTTTACCGAGGTGGCGGGTGCCAAGCCTGACGGATACACCTTGGGGACGTTCAATCTGCCAGCCGCACTCGCCCTGACACACGATCGCGACGCGGATTATGACGTCGACAGCTATACTTATCTGGCAAACTTCGTCGAAGACCCGAACACGATCACGGTTTCCGCAAGCTCGCCCTACCAGACGCTGGACGAGCTGCTGGCTGCTGCCAAGGCTGATCCGGGCGCTGTGACGCTGGGACTGTCCTCGCTCGGAGGTAATGACCATTTTGGAGCGAACATGCTGGCCGCAGCGGCGGGCGCAGAGTTCACTTTGGTCCCGTTCAAGGGGGCATCGAACGCGCGAACAGCGATCATGGGCGGCCACGTCGCGGGCGGCACGATGACACTGGGCCAAACGACCAACTTCCCCGACGAGTTGCGCGTTCTCGCGGTTCTTGCGGACGAGCGTTCTGACTTCCGCCCCGACGTCCCGACGGCCAAAGAATTGGGTTATGACGTGCAGATGTCATCGCTTCGCGGGATCGTTGCCCCTGCTGGCATTGACGAGGCGACCGCTGATCAACTTCGCGCTGCGCTGACAGCCGTAAACGAAAATAGCGATTTCCAAGCCATGATGGCAGAGCAAGGCAATCCCATCGCCTTCATGGTTGGTGCTGATTTCGCCGAAACCGCGGCAAAACAAAACGCCGTCGCAGCAAAGATCTGGGAAGAGACACCTTGGAAGTAATTGTAAGGCTGGATGGTTGCGTCCGGCCCGCAAAACACACGATATGACACTTGGAGGAGACACCCTATGACACTCAAAACACTTGGCGCCGCGGCGCTCATCGCGGCATCCGCAACTGTGGCGCACGCAGAAGACTGGACGGCTTACACTTACTCGTCGGTATCCTCGACCTCTGCGGTCAAAGGCATGAACCGCATTGTTGAGCGCGTCGGTGCGGACAGCGACCTTGAGATCGACCTGCACCTTGGCAAAACTCTGCAGATCGCTTCGGCGGACATCACGCAGGCGGTTGGCGATGGCATCATCGACATGGCAGCGGACTTCTTCTTTTCGGGCAGTGTGCCGTTGGCACGTGTTCTGAACCTGCCGATGCTGATCGAGAATGACGAAGAGTGGGCCAAAGCCTATGCGGCGATGGAGCCGACTTTGGTTGATGCCTTTGCGCAGCAGGGTGTAGTCCTGTTGGGCGGCTACCGCTACCCCGAGCAGACGATTTTCACCACTTTTGAGATCAACTCGCTCGCGGATCTGGACGGTCACAAAATTCGCGTGACCTCGCCCGAGCAGGGCCACTTCATCGAAGAATTCGGCGGGGCCGCGATTACTCTGTCCGGATCCGAAGTTCCCACTTCGCTGGAGCGTGGCGTGATCGAAGGCGTTCTGACCGCCTCGGCGGGCGGCGCAAAGAAGTGGCATGAATTTCTGCCCTACAACTATCGCTTTGCAGTGAACTACGGCAACTCGATGATCATCGCGAACGCCGATAGCTTCGAGGCTCTGTCCGAAGACACCCAGAACGCTCTGCGTGCTATCGTGGCTGAAGAAGGTCCCAAAACCACTGCTGCCTTTATCGAGGACGAAGTCGCACAGAAAAAGCTGCAGTCCGAGGCCGGCATGACCTTGGTCGATATGGCAGACGGCGACGCAGCAGATGCCAGCGCGAAACTGGCTCCGTTCTGGGAAGCTTGGGCCAAAGAGAACGGCCCCGAGTATGAAGTTGCCCTCGCGACCGTGCGCGAAGCCATCGGCAAGTAAGATGCAGTTTGACGACAAAAAGGGGCCGGTGTCTGCCGGCCCCCTCTTCGACACAGCGGCCAAAGCAACTGGTGCTCTGACGAGCATTGTCTTGGCGGCTCTTGTAATCCTTGTGTGCCTAGAAGCGTTCTTGCGCGGAGCCTTCAATTACTCACTCGGCTTTGCCGAGGAATTGACGGGCTACGGCGTGGTCTTCATCACCTTTTTCGGGGCTGCACTTGCCTTGCGTGGTTCGGCGATGTTTCAGGTCCACTTTCTGCTGGATCGATGGTCAGAGCCGACGCGTCGCATCTTGATCAGGCTCTTCGTCGTGATTGCCGTGATCATCTGTGTGGTCCTCGCGTGGAAGACCAAAGACCTGACACTCAGCTCATTTTCCCGCGGGAAGTTTGCGCCGACGGTTCTGCGCACCCCTTTGTGGATTCCTCAGGTTATCCTGCCTGCAGGTTTCACTGTTTTGACGTTTTTTCTGGTCGAGCAGTTCTTGCTGACCTTCCGTAAATCAAAGGACTAATCCCATGGAAGCGATCCTCGCCTTTGGCCTGCTGATCGGGATGATCCTCGGCGGCATGTGGGTTCAATTCGCCGTCGCGGGCGCTGGCCTGACCTATATTTGGCTGCTCAAAGGGTTCGGCGGCTGGAAAGCGCTTGGCCTGGTGAGCTGGGGCGCGGCCAACAGCTTTACTCTCGCTGCGATCCCTCTGTTCGTTCTGATGGCCGAGATCCTGCTGGGGTCTGGCCTGTCGACGCGTCTTTATAACGGGGTCGCGCCGTTTATGCGGCGGCTTCCGGGCGGATTGCTTCATACAAACATTGCTGGCAGCGGGATTTTCGCTGCGATTTCTGGCGGATCGGCCCCAACAGCGGCAGCTATGTCGACTGTGGCGCTGCCAGAAATGTCGGCACGCGGGTACAACAAGCGTCTGGTCTCCGGTTCGCTGGCTGCAGGCGGTACGCTTGGCATCCTTATTCCGCCGTCGATCACCATGATCATCTACGCGACGTTCACCGAAACTTCGATTGCACGCTTGTTTGCAGCGGGTCTCTTGCCAGGTATCCTGCTGGCGCTGTGCTACATGGGCTTCATCGTCTTGCGGGTGAAGTTAAACCCGTCACTGGCGCCTCGGAACGACACTCCGGCAAGCATGGGCGATCTGGGGCGAGCGCTGCTGGACATCGTACCATTCCTAATGCTGATCGTTATCGTCTTGGGCAGTATCTACGGAGGTTTTGCGACCCCGACCGAAGCGGGTGCTGTTGGAACCGTGGGCGCTATTCTGATCTCGGGCCTTTATGGGAAGCTGTCTTTCGGCCTTGTAAAGGATGCATTGGCGCGGACCGCCTCCATGAGCGGGAACATCCTGTTCATTGTCTTCACGTCGATGATCTTTGCCTATGCGACCGCTCTTTCGGGCATTGGTGAGGACCTCGTCGGCATGCTTGAAAACGCAAATGTCTCTCGCTTGGCCTTCTTGCTGATCATTATGGTGGTGTTCGCTATTCTGGGCTGCTTCATGGAAGGGCTAGGGATGATCGCGATTATCGTCCCGGTGATTTTTCCCGCGCTGATGGCACTGGATGTCGATCCAATCTGGTTTGGCGTGTTCGTTGTCATTCTGGTGGAGCTAGGGCAGCTCACGCCGCCACTTGGTGTGATCCTCTTTGTCGTGGCGTCCTCTTCGGATGAGGTGAAGGTCGAAGACGTCATCATGGGGACATTGCCCTTCTTCCTGATCATCGTGTCATTCATGTTGCTTTTGATCGCGGCCCCACAAATCGCGCTGTTCTTGCCGGAGTTCACCTACCGATGACGCACACTTACCCCTTCCCCGAGCCTGTGATCATCGACGCCGAAGTGTTCACTGAGTTGCCTGCAGCGTTGCGGCGCACAGGCCAACCCTCCTATTGGGCCGAAAAAAACCGGCGCGGTGCCCCTGCGGATAGCTTTATCGAGGGACCCTCCTTTGATCGGGTGGGCAACCTCTACTTTGTCGATATCCCCTTTGGTCGCGTATTTCGTGCGACTCCTTCGGGTGACATCACGCAGGTCGCAGAATATGATGGGCAGCCCAACGGCCTGAAAATCCATCAGGACGGCCGGATTTTCCTCGCTGACTACCAGAACGGCATCATGGAACTGGAGCCTGACACGGGCACAGTGACCAAGGCGCTTGGGGATGCGGACACTGAGAGCTTCAAGGGCTGTAACGATCTGCATTTCGGCCGTGACGGCGCGCTCTATTTCACGGACCAGGGTCAGACCGGCCTGCAAGATCCGTCGGGTCGCGTTTGGAAATGGCAGATGGAGACAGGCCGCCTTCAATGCCTGATAGACAAGGTTCCCAGCCCGAACGGTTTGGTTCTGGATCTGGCTGAACACGTTCTGTTTCTGGCCGTGACCCGCGCGAATGCCGTATGGCGGCTACCGATCTCCCCCAGCGGCCGCGTGAACAAAGCTGGACTGTTCATTCAGTTCTCTGGTGGCCGTGCAGGTCCAGATGGGCTGGCGCTGACCGCAGATGGCGGCGTCGTCGTCTGTCAGACGGGCATGGGGCTGGTTTGGGTGCACAATATGCTGGGTCAGCCAATTGCGGTGATCCGTAGTCCGCGTGGCCTAGGCACAACGAATTGCGCCTTTGGTGGGCCTGAGGGGCGTACTCTTTACATAACCGAAAGCGACAGCGGCAGTGTTCTAAAGGCCGAGCTTCCTGAAAGCCTTGGGATCAAAGGGGCGCCAATGTTCTCAGGATGTTTGGACTAGCATTTGCCGTTTCGGTTCTGTGCCCTACCCGAAGTTTGTGACACCGCATTTGCTGTTATATAAATTGAAAACGCCCCGGTGCTGTGTGCATCGGGGATTTTAAAGAACGACGGAGAGTCGCCTCGCTGAACCGGCTGCTAACAGGTGGCGCAATCGCCAATCACATAAACTCGATAGAGTCCAAAATATCGCTGGTATAGAAAGCGCCGCCCGAGATAACGACAACACCGGTGTCTTCTCCGTTCAGAGTGGTCCGTAAAATCAGATTCATGTTGTTTGAATTGACACTATATGTGAATTCGGTGCCTTCATCAAAAACCAGTCGGTCGATATCTCCAATGCGCTCATTGAAGTTCCCAGAGATATTGTCGCGACCATAGCTCTCATCGCCCTTGAGTCGGAAGTCAAAGGTGTCGGTTGTTTTTCGCGACGAAGCACGAATGGTATCGTCCCCCGCTCCACCGTGTAGCAAGCCGCGACCATAGATGTTGTCGTTACCTTCGTCTCCGAACAAACGGTTATTACCTTTTGTGTCGTAGATTTCATCATTGCCCTCTCCTCCGGACACGCGGTCGTTTCCGCGGCCTCCTGCAAGGTAGGCGTCGTCGCCGCCTGCGCCAAAGATCTTGTCGCGACCGCCCTGACCATCAATGTTATCGGCGCCATCTCCCCCGCGAATGACGTCTCGACCACCGCCTAACCGGACGAGCGTCATTCCGTCACCAAGCAAAACTTTGTCATTTCCCGAACCACTGTTGACACTTGTGTCTTCATTCCTGGCGCGCAAATCAATGACGTCGTTGCCTTCAAAGCTAAAGAGGGTAATGCCATCCTGTAAAAAGGTAGAACCAGGCTTTGCGATGTAACGATCATTGCCTTCGGTCAAAACCTGGTAACCTGGGTCCTCTGCATCACCATCCAGAATAAATCGGAAGGTCTCGCCTGCGAGAAAATCGGCGATCGCCGTGTCATCCCCGGAATCATAGGCATCAATGGCTGGCTCTAGCGTTTCCATGTCCCACTGAAGACCCTTCCAAACCTGAAATTTTTCACCTTCATAAAAGAAAGTAATCTTCTTCACCGTGTAATCTGTCATCTCGCCGCTAGAGAACGTAAAGGACCCTTGGATCTTCGCGAACATATTCAGTCCGTTATGCTCGATGCGAAGGATTTTGGCGCTTGCACCCGTGATATTTGAATCACCCACGAGTATGTCTTCGAGGTGAGGGCCGCCAAAGTATGCTCTTTGATCCCATCCGATGACGGTTGGTGTACGTCCAAAATTAATGATTGTGGGCATCGCGCATGTCCATGGTAGATGGGGTATCGTTTTCGCTTAAAGAAACTACTCTCTTTGCGATGTGTTTGACAACGGTAGCCTGGGCAAAGAGTGCAGGCTATGGCTGCGTTTCTCTTACATGACTTTCGAGATTGGTGGCCCGCTTTTTTAAAGCTCTGGCATTTCCATGGCGCAGGGCACCAATTGTATTGCGGGTTCCGTTTTGCCTGACTTCATCGTTTCGAATGTCAGATCGAGCAGAGCTTGAACGTCCTGCCGTACCATCCCGACGTTTTGTGGAAGTAATGCACCAAAGGGGTCCCAGTCGAAAGTCCCGTAGCGAATTTCGGCCGCGCGTTCGGGCAGAAGGGATTGCAGCCAGAACACCACGCCTTCGAGCGTGATGGTCGAGTTCACAAATATTCCATGGGGAACGCGCTCGATCGCAGCCAGTGTTTGGCGCGCCTTTTCGGGGGCGTACCCTTCGGTGATCATCAGAGCATCGGGTACCGTGATGCCGTGTTCAGCATGCGCCTCTAGGAACCCGCGACGACGTTCCTGGGTGTTGTGGTCGTCTTTGCGGCCACCGATAAACAGCAGCGGCTCAGACACGCCGTAATCCCTTTTGCAGGCCTCCAGAATGACCCGTGTCAGGTCGCGGGCGGCTGTGAAGTTATCCGATAGGATCGAGGGCGCCTTGGTCCCGGGCAAGTCGAGGTTCAGCGTCTTTACCCCAGCCGCTTGGCAGAGATCAGAAATCTGATCCGGGTCCGTCGCGCCAGTGCAGATCAGGTAGTCCACCTGATAGCTCAACATCTCGCGGGCGGCTGACAATTCCAGTGCCGGATCACGTTGGGTGCAGGTGATTACGGGAAATAAACCGGCGGCGCGGGCGCGGGTCTCGAACTCTTCGGCCATCGCGCCGAAGAAGCGGTTGTCGTATTTCGGTAGGATCATTCCCACGATATTCGACCGTTCACGCCGCAGCACGCTCGCCTGAATGTTCACCGTGTAGCCGTTTTCTTGCGCAGCCTTGAGCACTTTGTCAGCGAGTTTCTGGCTGATTCGACGTTTTTTCCACGATCCATTCAACACAGAGCTGACGGCAGTGGGGGACGTTCCAACAAGTTCTGCCAAGTCGTAAATCGTTGGCCTCTTTGAAGAATTCTTGTCGGTCACGTCGCTGCTCTTTCTTTGGTTGCGAGTATATTGACAGGCTTCGAATTCGCTGGCAATCATGCTCCATCGGTTGAGCAATTTCTAAACAACGTGCTCAACCGAAAGAGCGACCTTGAGGAGGGTTGTGGGAGGGTAAACGGTGCACAGGCGCTCCGGCCTCGCGTTTTGCGAGCCTGATAAGTGCTGCCGGACATCTTCTCCATCGCAGGGCCGCACCAATATGGAGGAGATAAAATGACTTATAAATTGATGCTTACCGCGACCGTTGCCGCTTTGACTGCTACCGTTGCCGCCGCCGAGTCCGCCACCGTTGCGTTCCTGATGCCCGACCAAGCGTCCACCCGTTACGAGCAGCACGACTTCCCCGGATTCAAAGCGTCCATGGACCAGCTGTGCCCCGATTGCACCGTGATCTACCAGAACGCCAACGCCGACGTGGCTCTGCAACAACAGCAGTTCAACTCGGTGATCGCGCAGGGCGCAAAAGTCATCGTTCTGGACCCCGTGGACAGTTCGGCTGCGGCGGCCTTGGTTCAGATAGCCCATTCGCAGGACGTCAAAGTCATCGCCTATGACCGACCGATCCCCGACATGCCCGCTGATTTCTACGTCTCCTTCGATAACGAAGGGATTGGCCGCGCGATTGCTCAGTCGCTGGTTGATCACCTGAAAGCCACCGGCGTTGCCGATGGCGAAGGCGTTCTGCAGATCAACGGCTCGCCTACCGATGCGGCGGCTGGCCTGATCCGCGACGGCATCGACTCTGCGCTGGACAATTCGGCCTATAAAACCCTGTCCGAGTTCGACACCCCCGATTGGGCCCCGCCCAAAGCGCAGGAATGGGCCGCTGGTCAGATCACCCGCTTTGGTAGTGAAATCAAAGGCATCGTGGCCGCGAATGACGGCACTGCAGGTGGCGCAATTGCCGCGATGAAGGCTGCTGGGGTTGACCCGCTGCCCCCCGTCACGGGCAACGACGCGACCATCGCGGCGCTTCAGCTGATCATCGCAGGGGATCAGTACAACACCATCTCGAAGCCTTCGGAAATCGTGGCCGAAGCGGCGGCCAAAGTCGCCATGACCCTGATCGAAGGCGGCACGCCCGAGCCGACGACCACGCTCTACGACACACCTTCGCAGCTGTTCGTGCCCGCCGTGGTGACCCAAGAAAACATCAAGGCAGAGATCTTTGATGCGGGCATTCAGACCGCAGCCGAAGTGTGCACGGGTGAGTATGCGGCCGCCTGCGCCGAACTGGGTATCGAGTAACGCATCCGGCGGGGGCGGCATCACCTGCCCCTGCCACCCTTGGGGAGGAGAGGACCAATGAACAAAGGCGATCTGATCCTGAAACTGCGTGGCGTGTCCAAGCAGTTCGGTGCCGTTACGGCGCTACAGGATATCGAGCTCGACGTCCACGCGGGCGAGGTTGTGGCTCTTGTGGGCGACAACGGAGCAGGGAAATCCACCCTGATCAAAGTTTTGGCGGGGGTCCACCAGCCCACCGCAGGCACCATCGAATGGTGCGGGCAACCTGTTTCGCTGGACAGCCCCGGCACTGCTTTGGAACTGGGAATTGCGACCGTCTTTCAGGATCTCGCGCTGTGCGAGAATCTAGATGTGGTGTCGAATCTTTTTCTTGGACACGAAATAGACCCGTGGTCCTTGGACGAAGTTCAGATGGAAGTCCGCGCTTGGACGCTGCTGCAGGAACTCGCCGCGCGCATTCCATCGGTTCGTGAACCCATCGCGTCGCTCTCAGGGGGGCAGCGCCAGACCGTGGCCATCGCCCGCTCGCTGCTCTTGGACCCCAAGATCATCATGCTGGACGAACCCACCGCCGCTCTGGGTGTCGCTCAGACTGCCGAGGTTTTGAACCTGATCGAGCGTGTGCGCGACCGAGGCCACGGGGTCATTTTGATTTCCCACAACATGGAGGACGTCCGCGCCGTCGCAGACCGTATTGTCGTGCTGCGTCTGGGACAGAACAACGGCGTCTTTACCAACGAAACATCCCATCAGGAATTGGTGGCCGCGATCACGGGGGCGGCTGAAAACAGCGTCTCCAAGCGTATGGCCCGCAAGCAAGAGGAGGCCAGCGCATGAGCGACGCATCCCAACAACTCGACCGCGCGGACAGCCGTGTCCGTCACGACGAAGGCATCGCTGGCGCCCTGCGCGCCCTCATCGACCGTGTCCGTTCCGGCGATCTGGGTATGCTGCCAGTCATCGTCGGCCTGATCGTTATTTCAGTCGTCTTTTCTACGCTGAATCCGGTGTTCTTGGCCCCGAACAACCTCGTGAACCTGCTATTTGATGCCGCCGCGATTGGCCTGATTTCGCTTGGTGTGGTTTGTGTGCTGCTGCTGGGGGAGATTGACCTGTCCATCGGCTCCATGAGCGGGCTTTCTTCGGCTCTGGTCGGTGTCCTCTGGGTCAATTCCGGCGTGCCGATGATCGTGGCGGTATTCGGTGCGGTGCTCGCTGGTGCTTTGGTGGGTCTGCTCTACGGCTTCCTGCGCAACAAGTTCGAGATGCCGTCGTTTGTCGCGACCCTTGCGGGCCTGCTGGCCCTCTTGGGGATGCAGCTTTACCTCTTGGGGTCTACCGGTTCGATCAACTTGCCCTACACCTCGGCGCTGGTGAAGTTCGGGCAGATCCTGATCATGCCCGACTGGGTATCCTATCTGGCGGCGATCTTGCCCGGTGTTTTGATGGTCTTCTTCGGCCTTAAAACCATGGCCCGCCGCCGCGAAGCCAACTTGTCCAGCGCGGGCCGCTCGGTCCTGTTTGCCAAGGCTGGACTGCTGACTGCGGGCCTCCTGTTCTGCGTCTACTACCTGAACCTCGGACGCGGTGTGCCGTGGATGTTCGGAGCGTTTACCCTGTTTGTGATCGCGCTGGACTACGCCCTGCGCCGTACCAAATGGGGCCGCTCCATGTTCGCCGTGGGTGGCAACGCCGAGGCCGCGCGCCGCTCTGGCATCAGCGTCCAGAAAATCCGTCTATCGGCCTTTGCCCTGTGTTCTTCGCTGGCAGCATTGGGCGGTGTCTTCGCGGCTTCCCGTCTGGCGTCGGCCAGTCAACAAGCAGGCACCGGTGACGTGAACCTGAACGCCATCGCGGCAGCGGTCATCGGCGGCACCAGCCTGTTCGGCGGTCGCGGGTCGGCTTGGTCGGCTCTGCTGGGGGTGATCGTGATCCAAGCGATCTCCAACGGTTTGACCCTGCTGAACCTGTCGTCTTCGCTGCGCTACATGATCACCGGTGCCGTTCTGGCCATCGCCGTGATCGTTGACAGCCTTGCCCGCCGCTCTCGTGCCCGCCACGGCCGTGCCTAAGGAACCGCTTCATGACCAAATTGGAAAACAAAACCGCGGCCATCACCGGCGCTGCCTCTGGCATCGGTCTGGCCTGCGCCAAAGCTCTTCTGAACGAAGGTGCCAAAGTCGTCCTGATTGACCGCGACGCTGAGAAACTACAGACGCTCTGCGATGAACTCGGCCCGAACGCCCACCCGTTGGTGCTGGATCTTTTCGACGGTCCGGCGGTTAGCGCCATGGTCCCGCAAATCGAAGCGCTGGTGGGGCCGCTCGACATCTTCCATGCGAATGCCGGCTCTTATGTCGGCGGCGCAGCGGCCGAAGGGAATCCGGACGAGTGGGACCGGATGCTGAACCTCAACATCAATGCGGCCTTTCGCTGTGTGAACGCAGTCCTCCCGGGCATGATCGCACGCAAAGGCGGGGATGTGGTGTTCACCTCTTCGGTCGCCGGTGTCGTCCCTGTGGTGTGGGAGCCGATCTACACTGCTTCCAAATTCGCGGTTCAGGCATTCCTGCATTCCACCCGCCGCCAAGTCGCGCCCCACGGGGTGCGCATGGGCGCGGTGCTGCCGGGCCCCGTGGTGACGGCGCTGTTGGACGATTGGCCTAAGGAAAAGATGGACGAAGCGCTGGCCAACGGATCCCTCATGCAGCCCGAAGAGGTCGCGGACGCTCTGGTCTTTATGCTGACCCGTCCCAAAGGCATCGTGGTCCGCGATCTGGTGCTGCTGCCCAACAGCGTGGATCTGTGACATGGCATGTGTGATCGGGATCGACGTGGGCACCGGCAGCGCGCGGGCGGGGGTCTTTGACCTCTCTGGCGCGATGCTGGGGTCTGGCAAATGCGCCATCGCCCTGCACAAGGGCGCGGGCGGCATCGTTGAGCAATCCAGCGAGGATATCTGGAACGCGGTCTGCGATGCGGTGAAATCGGCGGTGGCTGCAGCAGGCGTGGACCCCGCCAGCGTGCGCGGGATCGGTTTCGACGCGACCTGTTCGCTGGTCATCTTGGGGCAGGACGGTGCGCCGCTGCCCGTTGCCGAGGACCGTAATATCATCGTCTGGATGGACCACCGTGCTTTGGATCAAGCCGAGCGGATCAACGCCATAGGTCACGATGTGCTGTCCTATGTGGGCGGCCGCATCTCGCCGGAAATGGAGACGCCCAAGCTCTTATGGCTGAAGGAAAACATGCCCGATCTCTACGCGCAGGCGTGGCAGTTCATGGACCTGACCGACTTCCTGACATGGCGGGCGTCGGGTGACCTGGCGCGGTCGATCTGCACTGTGACCTGTAAGTGGACCTATCTGGGCCACGAAGGGCGCTGGGACGAGAGCTATTTCCGTGCGATCGGGCTTGGCGATTTGGCGGATCAGGGGTTCGAACGGATCGGCACGAATGTTGTTGAAGCTGGCACGCCCTTGGGCACGGGCCTGACCGATCAGGCTGCCGCTGATATGGGGCTGCCCGCTGGCATCCCCGTTGGCGCAGGCCTGATCGATGCACATGCTGGCGGGATCGGTTCGGTGTGTGACGCGCCCCAAGATCGCTTGGCCTATGTGTTCGGAACGTCGTCTTGTACAATGACCAGCACGACGGAGCCGGCTTTCGTTCCCGGCGTTTGGGGGCCTTATTTCAGCGCAATGGTACCCGGTCTTTGGCTGAACGAAGGCGGTCAGTCCGCTGCCGGAGCCGCTATTGATGAGCTGATCTTGCACCATCCATTCGCACCAGAGGCCCAAAGCTTGGCGGAAAGCGCAGGTCTCTCTTTGCCCGATTGGCTGGCTGAGCAGGCTGCAGGGCGTGATGTCCTGCGGACGGTCAAAGGTTTGCATGTGGTGCCCGAACCCATCGGTAATCGCGCGCCTCATGCGGATCCGAATACCCGTGCCGTGATCAGCGGAATTGGGATGGATCGGAGCAAAGATAGCCTCGTGGCGCTTTATCTCTCCAGCCTTTGCGGACTGGGATACGGGTTGAGGCAGATTATTGAAGCCCAAGCGCGTACAGGCACTCACGTCAAAGAGATTGTGATTAGCGGCGGGGCAGGGCGGTCCGCCTTGGTGCGTCAGGTTCTGGCGGATACCACTGGCTTGACTGTTTCGGCGCCGCGAGCGGAAGAAACAGTTTTGCTAGGCTCTGCAATCCTAGGCGCGGTCGCGGGTAAACTCTGCGACAGCGTCACGGACGGCATGACGCAAATGTCCGGACTAGGCGACGTGTATCTCCCCGATCCGACAGCTGTTGCGCGCCACAACGCGCGGTTTTCCGTATACCAAGATTTGCAAGCCAGTGCGCGGCGCGCAGTCGACGTCTGATAAAAAATATGGGGGCGACTGTGCCCCCACAACTCTTTCAGAAACCGATTAGTGTTTCCCCATCGGCATTTCTGTTGTTGCAGAATTAGAGTGCGAAGTCCGATAGCTCTTTGCCGCTTTCGAGTTCGTGGACGAGCCACTTTGGTTTGCGGCCCATGCCCGTCCATGTCAGGCTTTCGTTTTCGGGATGTTGGAATTTTGGCGGCAGAACAGATTGCTTCGGTTTCGGAGCGTCGAGAAGCTCTCCTAGCGTAAATCCCAATTCCTTGGCCTGAGCTTCCAGACGTTCGCGTGCCTCGCGGCGGCGACGATCATCAAAAGTGGCAATCGCCTTTTCAACATCTTTGTGGAGTTTCTTGAGTTCTTTCAGAGACATGTCGTCTAGGTTCATGAGAAACCTCTTACTATTTGAAATTAAACCTTGGAGTGACAAGGATAGTTACAATGGCAAGCCATTTTGGCTTGGCGCACATCCCCTTCGAGAAGTTGGGGGCGTGAATTGATTCAGGGCATTCGAATTGCTGTCGGTTAATCGCAGCGCGTTTTTATCTAAGTTGTTGTCTTGATGATATTTATTTACTTGGTGCCACTGTATTTGTGAAAATAATATCATAATGGAATTAGTATATCTTCCCCGCCTTAGATTACTATTTATCTAATCGAATGGTTAAATTGTTTATTATGTAATTGTATTCGCAATCAAGAGAAAACAAGTGCGCGAAAATCTTTCGTGTGATGTCGCCAAAATTCTGCTCCACGTGGGCTGTGCCTGTTGTCTATGTCGGTGAGGCGGATCGCAGCGCTATTTTCTCAAGAAACGCAGGGAAAAATGGAAAAACCGCACCCGGAATGGATGCGGCTTCGCAAGGTCAAATTTTGAGCGGTCGTGCGTTCTTTTCTACTGAATGAGCACCAGATCAGCGGGTACACTTTTCTCTCGAACCGTGCGGCCGTTGGGCAGGTCATTGCCTTCTAGCTTTTGCAAGATCTCTGCCTCTGTGAGGTCGAAATATTCCCACCGGCTTTTTAGGCGCTGAGTTAGGATTTCTTCGGGAACATCGATCATTACTTTCAGATCGAAAAGCGGATGCAAGTTGGACCAAGGTTGATCGTCAAGCAGCAAATAGTTGCCCTCAACCAGAATGACCGAGGCCGTTGGATCAATCAGCCGCGCAGAGCCGCGTGAAATCTCGAGGGCGCGGTCGAACACAGGCACCGCGACAGTCTCGTCCCGCGCCTTCAAACGTTGCAGAACCGATCGCAACCCGCCCACGTCAAAGGTATCCGGTGCGCCCTTCCAAGGGCGACGACCCATCTTATGGAGGACAGAGTCGTCGTAGTGAAAGCCATCCATTGGCAGAATGGCGGTCTGCCTGGGTGCATCTCGTTCCAGCTGCGCCCACAGGGTTTCGACCGTCGTGCTCTTGCCAGAACCTGGCGCGCCGGCAACGGCGACGAAACAGCGATCTCCGCCAACGAGCTGAAGGACCTGCGCGTGCAGGTCCTCCATCGTGATGTGCGTGCTCATTAAATCAGGCGGTACTGCGCAGCTTTGTTGCGCAGGAAGGGCAGGCCCTTGGACATGACTTCCTCGTGGTCTTTGGCGACGGGACGCCACACCGCGAGGCCGAAACCGATCTCGGGGGGCATGTTGATGAAGCTTTCCATTGCGAGACCCCCTTTGAAGTCGATCGCCTTGAGCGTCGCAAAGATCTCGTCCCAGTCGCAGCAGCCTTCGCCGGGGGTGCCACGGTCGCTCTCGCTCAGGTGGATGTACTTCAGATAGTCGCGGCAATCGAGAATGCCGTTGGCAGCGCCCTTTTCCTCGATATTCATGTGGTAGGTGTCGAGGTGGACAAAGATGTTGTCCGAACCCACACGCTCGATCATTTCGCGGGCTTGCCAGCCGGTGTTGATCAGGTGGTTCTCATAGCGGTTCACTGGCTCGATCCCGAACAGGAGGCCGACCTCTTTGGCATAGCGAGACGAGGCGTCCAAAACCTTGGCGATGTTATCGTATTCCGCTTGGGTGGGCCACGATCCGGTGCGCTGACCTATCCCGCCAAAGGTCACGCCGGACAGAGCCTCGGCCCCGCAGGCTTTGGTTTTGTCGATCGCGAGACGCAGGTAGTCGATCGCTCCTTCGGGGTTAACCGAGGCCCACATCTCTTCGGGCAGACCCAAAGAGCAGACGGCACGCAGGTTGTTCTGCTCCAGCAGGCCCGCGGTATGCGCGGTGTCGATCTGAGCGGGTTGCAGCATTGGGATTTCGATGAAATCCACTCCATACTGGGTTGCCCCGGCGACGGCCCGTTCGGCCCCTTCGCGGTCCCAATTCATGGTCCACATGCTGGTGTGTACGCCAAAGCCTTCCATTTAAATGTCCTTTCGGGAGAAGAAGTTGACCATCTGTCGGATTTGGTCGGATCGCAGAACCATGACGGCGATCAGGAACAGGCCCCAGACGGCAGTTGCAAGATGTTGATTGGCGCCGATCAGGTTCAGGCCGGATGAAAGGACCTGAAGAATAATCAGCGCAAGGATGACAGGGGCCACGCGTCCATGCCCGCCAAAGGGGTCGATCCCCCCAAGGAAACAGGCCAGCACTGTGATTAGCAGCATCGCCTCGCCGTGACCCACGCGGACCGAGTTGAAACGCGCGGCCATCAGGATGCCCGCGATGGCGCAGAGCAGGCCCGATAGGGTGTAGATCAGAACCAGCGTGCGTTTCGCGTTCAGGCCCGCGTATTCGGTCGCCTTCATGTTCGATCCGGTCATATAGACCGAAAACCCATGTGGCGTCCGGCGCAACAGAACGTGCCAACCAAAGGCGATCAGGCCGAACAGGATCAGCGGGACAGGAATGCCTGCCAACTCGCCGTGACCAAGAACGCGCATATAGTCGGGAAAGCCAGAGATGTCGCCACCACGGGTCAGGAACTCACCGAGGCCGCGCAAGAAGATCATCATCGCCAAAGATACAAGGATCGGGTGCGCGCCAACGTAGGCGACTACAGCGCCCATAACGGCTCCTGCAATCGCACCGACAATTATCGCCAGAACGCCGCCGAGGATAAAGGCTCCGATCCCCGCCTCAGCCCCGCCGAACTGCATGATGGTCCATGCCAGCGTCAGCCCGCAGATGTTCGCGGTGTAGACAATCGCCAAGTTCAGACCGCCCGACAGAATAGGAGCGAGCATGGCCAAGGTCAGCAGACCTAGTAGAGGCATCTGAAAGCCCATGGACCCCAGATTGGCTCCGGTCAGGAAGCGCGGCGACGCGAACGAGAAGACCAGGACCAACACCGCCAGCATGAGCAAAAGGCCCGTGTTTTCGCCTCCCGCGCCGGATTTGAGCTGCGAAAGGCGCTTTGTCAGAGCGGTCATGAGCGGACCTCCTTATTGCGTAGGACTTGGCTGAGGTCGATATTCGAGGTGGAGATCGCGATCAGGATGGCCGCGCCGATGATCATCTGGAATGCAAAAGGCGAAACACCCAGCAAGTTCAAACCGTTCTGTGTGATGGCCACGAACATGACACCCAAGACGCAGCCCAGAATGGTGCCTTTGCCCCCACCCAGACGCGCTCCGCCAAGGACGACTGCGGCCAAGACGTCGAGTTCACGGCCATAAAGGGCGTTCGGCACGACCTCTTTCACTATGTTGACCTGACACAGGCCCGCGATCCCGGCCATTAGACCCATCCAGCCAAAGGCGACGCCTTGCATGATGGCGATGTTTACGCCGGCGCGGCGGGCGCCTTCTGGGTTGTCGCCAAATGCGTAGAGCTGCCGGCCAATATTGGTACGCCGGATCAATGCCCATGTGGCGACCACGCAGCCGATCATCACAGCAACGGATAGGGTGAGTTCGGACCAGACGCCTTGGGCATTCTCGTGCTCGAAGATAAAAATGCGCGCGGTCCACCAATCCGGCAGGTTGTAGATATTCCGCCCTCCGGAAAAGAACATGAGCAGTCCAAAGAAGGCATTGAAGGTAGCGATCGTCACTACGATCGAGATGATGCGAAAACCGTGGATCAGCCAGGCGTTCAAAAGACCAAGGAGGATGCCGAGCGAGCCGCAAAACAGAAAGCCAAGCAGCCAGTTGCCGCCGCCGACTGCCATCAACATCTTGGCCGCGACGTATTGCACGACGGACGAGGCCACCGCGAAAGAGATGTCGATCCCGCCCGCGATCAGTACCACCAAAAGGCCTACGGCCCAGATCAGGTTCACCGCGCTGTTGTTCAGCAGGCTGGTGGCGTTGGGCAGGGTGGCAAATTGCGGCGCGGCTATAGACAGGCCCACACATATCAGAGCCAACACGACCGCCAGGCGCACTTCGATGGTGTAGGATTTCATGAGGTCACGCATAGATCCGTTCCTCCAGTTGCGGCACCGAGATGGTGCGCGGGTCGTATTCCTGCTGGATGCAGCCGTCGGCCATGTGCAGGATGCGGTCCGAGTTGTGCATGACCTCGGTCACTTCGTCCGAGATTAGCAGGATCGCCAAACCTTCGTCTGCCAGTTGTCGCACAATGCGGAAAATCCCCGCGCGCGCACCCACGTCGACGCCCACCGTCGGACTGTCGAGGATCAAGAGCTTGGGATCGGTCGCGAGCCATTTTGCCAAGACGACTTTTTGCTGGTTGCCACCTGACAACGTCGAGATCGGGTCCTCGGGCGCGCCAATTTTGACCCCGAGTTCCTTGATCCAGTGCCGGACCAATTTGGCCTTGCGGGATTCAGAGATCAGCCCTGTTGCGCTGGTTAACTTGCGCAGCACGGAGATGACGGTGTTGTCGGCAATGGATTGCTTCTGCAGCAACCCCAGCGACAGACGGTCTTCGGAGACGTAGGCCATGCCCTGCTCAATCGCGGCACGGACCGATTTCGGACGGTAAATCGCTCCGTTAAGCTGCATGTCCCCGCCATCGGCGCGGCGCATACCCATCATCACGTGGGCCAGTTCTGTACGGCCGGCGCCGATCAAGCCTGTCAGCCCAACGACTTCGCCTGCTCTGATGGTCAGATCAACGTCGTGGAACTCGCCATGACGCGACAGGCCGTGGGCCTGAAATGCAATGGGGGCGTCTGGCAGATCTCGGGCGGACACCTCGTTCTCAATATGGTGGCCGGTCATCAACTCGCCCAAGCGGGCCTGTGTCATGCCTTCGGTCGGGTAGACGCCAACCAGATTGCCGTCGCGAACCACGGTCACACGTTCAGCGATCTCCAGCACTTCGGCCAATCGATGGCTGACAAAAACAATCGCGACCCCCTCGGCGCTGAGTTTGCGGACGATATCCAGCAGGCGATCGGTTTCGGATTGGGTCAGGGACGCAGTCGGTTCGTCCATGAAAATCAGTTTGGCGTCGTTCATCAGCGCGCGGGCGATGGCCACGACCTGCCGCTGTGCGATGGGCAAGCTGTGCAAAGGGGCGCCAAGCTCCATCTTCACGCCGAGCCGCTCCAGCACTTTGCCCGCACGGGTGGTCATCTCGCCATAGCGGACCGACTTGGGGCGCAGGCCCACCAGATCGTCAAACGCGATGTTTTCGGCTACGGACATATGGGGGAACAGCGCCAAATCTTGCCAGATCACCGACACGCCCAATTCACGGGCTTGCACGGGCGTGATCCGATCAATGCGCTGTCCAAACAATTCAACTAACTCGGCACTTTCAGGTCGGTGAACGCCAGTCACCACCTTGATCAAGGTGGACTTGCCGCAGCCATTTTCACCGGCCAGACAATGGACCTCACCGGCGCGGACCTCGAAATCGACCTTGTTCAGCGCTTGCACGCCGCCAAAGGCCTTGGATACCTTGTGAAGACGCAGCGCAAAGCGCTCTGCCGAAGCAGTTGTCATAACGCACCTCTAGGGAAAAATAGGGGGTGCGGGCGCGCCACTCACTTACGCGCCCGCAGGGTCTGTGGCGATAATTACAGGCCTTTTTCGGCCAGTTCGTCCACAGTGTCTTTGTTAATTTCGAGCAGGTTGTCGGTGATGATATCACGCGCTTCGACGTCAGGCTGGACAACACCCAGACCCGGAATGTCAGCACCAGCTTCGACGGTTTCGCCATTGGCCAGCATGTTGCCAAGGGTCACGAACACTTCGCCTGCTTGCGCTGGGTTCCACATGTAGCCACCGGTTAGAACGCCCGAGTGGATCATCTTGCGGCCCTGACCCGGCGAGAACGGACCCATAACGTGGATGTCGCCCGTCTTTCGGCGCTCTTCCACCGCACGGCCTGCACCGATGGGGCCTTGGCTACCAAATGCGAGGAAGCCCTTTAGGTCAGGGTTCGCTGCGATCAGGTCCAGCGCGGTCGAGCGGCTGTCATCAACGTTTTCAGCAACGCCGTAACGGTCGCCGACAATCTCCAGATCGGGGCGGTTTTCTTCCATCCAAGCGATTGCGGCATCCGCCCAAGCGTTGTGAAGCGGTACAGTCAGCGAGCCAACGTAAACTGCGTATTTGCCGCTTTCGGAAACCTTGTCTGACAAAAGCTGTGCGTGCGCCTCGCCAAAGCCGTCGGCCGACGCCAGTTCGAAGTTCCAGTCCACGTTCTCAAGACCAGGACCTTCGTGCGAGATGACGACGATGCCTGCGTCGCGGGCTTTCTTCAGGACAGGCTCCAGCGCCGCTTCGTCGTTGGGAACGACGCCAATCACGTCAACGCCCTTGGCGATCAGGTCTTCGATGGCTTGAACCTGCAGGGCAGGGTCTGCGGACACCGGACCAATCATCTCTGCCTCTACGCCCAATTCGTCGGCGCGGCGCTTGATGCCATCTTCCATTGCATTGAACCACGGGATGCCGCCAATTTTGACAACAATACCCATGCTTGTCTCTGCGAATGACGCAGATGCAAAGCCTACGGTCAGGGCGAGCGCGCTCACCAAGCCAGTGAATTTCTTCATAGTATCCTCCCTCCGCACGCCACACGCGCACGATCGCAAAAATGCTGTGCAACTTTTGCACAACCGATTGTGCTATTTGCGGTAAAAAAATCCACAACGTCTCCTCGCGTCGTGGTTTTCTATCGATCCGCCTTGCACAATCGATGTTGCAAAGCATTTCCCCTTTCGTGCATGTTGTCAACCAATTCTTCGAAACTGTTCGCAGGGAGCTGAGGGCGGATGTCAAACAAGCAAAAAGAGACGATCTACGACATCGCTGCAAAAGCAGGCGCCTCTGCATCTACTGTCAGTGCGGCGCTGAATGGCACATGGAAGAAGCGTCGGATCTCTCAGAAAACAGCTGAGCGCATCATCAAAATTGCAAGAGAACAAGGCTACACGACGAATAACCAAGCACGCGCTCTGCGCACGTCGCGGTCCGGTTTGGTCGCTTTGTTGGTGCCTGAGTACAACCGTTTCTTCTCGAACATCGCGCAGACATTCTCCCAAGAAGTGCGTGCGCGAAATCTCTGTCCAGTGATTATCTCAACCGAGCGCGACCCAGAAGAAGAGCGCCACGTGGTCTCTGATTTAACAAATTGGCAGATTGATTCTGTTTTCTTCGTCGGCAGCGTCGCGCCTGATGATTTAAGCCGCCAGTGCCAAGATGCTGCGATCCCCCACGTCTTTCTCGACCAACCCTGTGCCTTGGCGCCGTCGGTGGTTACCGACAACAGGGCAGGGGCACGGATGCTGACAGAGCAAATCCTGGCATCTCTCACGCCCCAAAGTGGCGAAGGTTTACGAGATCAAATCTATTTTCTGGGTGGGGACCGTACACTCCCTTCGACCTACAACCGGATTGAGGGGTTTTCTGATGCGATGCGCGCGCAAGACGTAGCGCTGCACGCCTCTCAGATTATCGCAGAGACCTACAACAAGGATGCTGCGACCCGCGCGATTGAGTCGCTGTACGAAGAGCTTGGTGGTCTGCCGCGGGGGCTGTTCATCAACTCTGACTCCGTTTTCGAAGGCACAATGCGCTTTGTCGCGGGCTTGCCCGAAGCGGAGCTTCGAGCCTGCGCCTTTGGTTGCTTCGACTACGAACCCTTCGGACAACTCTTGCGTTTTCCGGTCCATATGGTCCGCCAGCGCCACCGGACGTTGGTTGAGCGTGCCTTCTGGCTGCTTGAGAACAACAGCCCACCTGTCCTGGAGCAAGTCGTGCCAGAGTTATATCCAGCAGAGTTTTGAGACATCTGGCACACTAAGAGCCAAGGGACGGTTCGTTTAGGTCTCGGCATTAAAATCGAAACGAGCGATTAGCATTACTCTAGGGAATCTAGGACAGTAAGGTATTATAATTATTTGCGAAATTAGGTTCCCAGCTTAGGTTCTCTGGCATTTTCCTTCAGCATGACCCGCTTTTGCTCTCTTTTGGACTCTTGCCAGAGCGATAGGCTCGTTCCACAGTAAGGATGTGCCGATCCATCGGTTTTGTCAGTTCAGCTTGTTTTCCACGTCCTCATAACAAGCAAAACTATGGCAACATCCTTCGCAGCCTTCATCTCAATCGACGGTAAAGACAAGCTGGGGGCTGATGCGTTCTCGGGACGAGAGCAGATATCGAACTTGCCGGAATACGAGGTCGAGCTGTCTGAAGTGACGGCCAAGATCACGGATTACATTGGCAAACCCGCCGAGATCTCTTTGCCTCCTGCGATAAACGCTGCCGGAGTAGAGCCGCGGACCTTTGCCGGCATAGTGACGGATGTCGAACTTTTAACCGACACGGGCAATGCTCTGGCAGAGCGTCAGCGCGCTCGGCTGATCGTTCGGCCCTTTCTGATCTTGCTTGCTTACAGCAGTGCGAGCGTCATCTACCAGAATAAATCCAGCGTCGATATTCTGAAGGACGTGCTGGAGCGGAACGGGATGAAGCGCGCGACACTCTCGGTCACCGCAACCCCGCCAAAGCGCGCGACATGTATCCAATATAACGAGAATGACCTGAGCTTTGTAGAACGGCTCTTGGCCGAGGATGGACTGGTTTACTATTTTCATGATGGGTCGGCAGCGGCGACCATGCTTGTGCATGACACTGCCAAACCTTTTCCGTCGAACAAGAACGGCGAGATCGAACTGACCGACGCGGCAAACGCGGATCCCAAACTTTTTCAGGCCCATCGTTTGGGATTGGGACGGCAGATCGTGACAGGGAAGGTCAGTCTGACCAGTTATGACGCTGCCAAGGCCGCGCAGGCCCTCGGCGGGCCGACAGACTCTACCGAGACCAAGATGACCGGAACGCCGTCTGTTGTGGAATACCGGGCCGAGCGCGGGGATGGTGTGAAAACGGATGCCAAGACATTCGCCCGTCAAATTCAGGGGTCTGAAAGCCGCTTGGCTGGTAACACGGATCATCCTGCTCTGTTCTTGGGTCAAGCGCTAAAGCTGTCCAAAGTCGCGGATGCTGACATGAAGGGCAGCTATGTGGTCAGCCATCTGGAGTTTGCCGCGAGTGGCAACGGACTTAGCACCTCGTTTCGCGCCGCGCCGAAAGAGGCGCCTTACCTGCCGCCCTATTTACCCAAGCCACTCATCGCGGGGGTTCACAACGCGCTGGTTGTGGGTGGGAATGATGGCGAGGTCGCCTGTGATGCGGAGGGCCGCGTGAAGGTGAAATTCTTTTGGGATCAGAGCATGGAAACCAAGGACACCACGGGATGGATCAGCGTCGCAGAGACCTATGCGGGAAAGGGCTATGGTGGGCAGTTTACGCCGCGGGTCGGACATGAAGTGCTGGTGTCATTCCTGCATGGCGATCCTGATTGCCCGGTGATCACGGGCCAGATTTACAACGCTAAGAACAAGCCCCCCTTCGCCAAGGCGAACACCACGCAGACCGGCTATTCCACCAAACTGAAGGGCAAGCCGAACGAGCTGATCTTTGACGATTTGCAGGACAAAGAGAAACTGACGCTGAATGCGGCCAAGGATTATGAACTTACGGTTCAGGATACGGCCACGACCACGGTGACCAAGGACGAAAAGACCACGATCAAAGGCGAAGCCACGCGCAAAGTCGAGAAGTCTTGGGACGTGGATATTACCAAAGACCTGACGATCGACGCGCAAAACATCACTTTGACGGGGAAGAGCAAGATCACGCTCAAGGTCGGCGGAAGCTCGATTGAACTGTCCTCTTCCGGCATCACAATCAAAGGCAGCAAGCTGACGCTTGATAGCACGCAATTGACCGCCAAAGGCTCTGCCAAATTCGCGATTTCGGGGGCACAAGGAGAGGTGAAGGCCACAGGCCCGCTGAACTTGAAAGGCGCGCAACTGAATGCCGAAGCATCAGTGATGGCAAAGCTCAAAGGGTCTGCAATGGCCTCAGTCGAGGGGGGCGGGATGACCCAGATTAAGGGCGCTCTGGTCAAGGTGAACTGAGGTGACGGTGATGAAAAAAATCCCCTTTGAGACCTGCGGAGACATCTTGAGCCGCTTTGAACTCTCAGAGGAAGGCGCGGCCATCATCACACCAGAGATGACACCGGCCGACGGGGTTTCTGCTCTGAGTACATCCGAAACCATTTTTGATCTGATCAACTTCTTTGCCCACGCTTTGCCCCCCCGAGAGGGCCTGTGTTGGGCATTGTCTTTATTGGCGAGCGCACCAAGGACGTCGCCCGATACTATCAGTGCGCAGAACACGGTGCGGGCTTGGATCGACGAGCCGACAGAGCGTGCGCGCCGGCGGTGTGGTGACCTAGCCGAGGCCATTGGGACCGAAGACCCTTTCGGCTGGCTTTGCAATGCGGTGTTCTGGAACGGCTCTGGGAGCATCGTCACACCTGATCTGCCTGTGGTGTTGCCGCAGCCCTACCTACACGCCAAAGCTCTGCTTGGCGCAGTAGGGTTATTGGCGCCTTTGGAGGATGACGAGCGGGCGGCTTTTGTTGAGCGCGTACGTGAGACGGGTCACGCAGTGGCGGACGGTGCGTGGCCCTGCTTAGAGGAGGGGCGCTGATGCTGGCTGCGCGCGTTGGGGACATGACGGTTTGTCCGATGGTCACGGGGGTCGTACCCCATGTGGGCGGCCCAATTTCGTTGTTTGCGACGCCCATGGTTTTGATCGCGAACGTGCCTGTGGCTGGGGTCGGTAGCATGTGTACCTGCGTTGGCCCACCTGCAACAATCGTGAAAGGCAGCGCGACAGTTCTGGCTGGTGGAAAGCCGGTTGCCCGCATGGGCGACACCACGGCGCATGGTGGGACCGTAGTTTTGGGCTGTCCAACCGTTCTGGTGGGCGGTTAGGCACAAATCTTCAGGTAGAATAAACGGAATGTGAAAGTTCTGTTAAGAAAACCGTCTCGTCCCATTCTAATGATCGCGATTCCTATCCGTATGGATAAGCGTAACCATCCTTGACATGATCACAGATGCGAGAGTTTACTTGGGGTAAGCTCGAATTCCGCAGGTGCATCGTTCGCACCCCGATAGAGTTAAAATAGTATGATTTAGTTGGTTGCCCGTGTGACAAAATCCAACGGAGTAGCCGATGAACATGCTGTTTTTCAAAGAGTTCTATTTGAAAGTATTGCTATCGGCATGGCTCGTTGTGGCGGCAATGTTGGCGATGCAGTTCAGCCTAAACATCCTTAAATTCAAGTCACTGGTGGGGCAGGCGACAGCCTCTCAAATGCAGGTCGTTGGTTCGACGATCGAGGCTAATGTCATGCGTGCCGAACAGGTCGGGCTGGCCATCGACGAGATCGTGGGACTACAATCCTTGATTGAGCGAGAGGCCGAAAAAGATCAGACAATATCGCGCATAATTGTCGTGTCACCTGTGGGTCAGCCGTTGGTGCAATCCGGCGCCGAGGGACTGCCCGAGGAGGATCGCGAAGCTGTTTTGCGGCGCGTTTTCTCGGTGCAGGAGCAAGAGAGCGCGATTGATCGCGGGGCGTGGATTTACTCTGGTCGAACCTTGTTGGACTCCTCTGGCATCGTAATGGGTGCAGTGATCCTGATGGCGCCGACAGGTGTAACCCAAGCGGCCACGGCAGCTGTTCGTGAAAATCTCATTTCCAACTATGGACTGATCTTCGTGCTCGTCGCCGCCACGCTGATCCCCCTGATCGTCTACCTCTTTCGTGATGTGGGGTCGATCTTTGGACTGCTGGGGACGGCACCAACCCGCGGCAGCGTGGAGCAAGAATACGTCGGCGAAGCGAGCGAATTGGCCACCAGCCTCAGCATTGGAAACGCGCTGTATGAGCAAGCCGAAGCCGAATTGGACGCGAGCCATGGAGGCGTGAAATGAGCAAAGCCCCCACTGGTCTCGACGCCAGCCTTGGGCGTCGCCTTTTCCTCGCGACAGCACTTTCAATGCTGGTCGCGGCAGCGCTCAGTGTGCTGACGACGATTACCCAGTACGAAGATCAGCTCCAGCCCTTTATTCTTGCCAAAACCGAAAGCGTCGCGCTGAAGGTCCGAAACGATGTCGAGTATGCGTTGTCCATCGGCGTCCCGTTCGACAAGCTGCGCGGGGTCGACAAGTTCGTTGCTGACCTTACCGAGGTGCATCCCGAACTCAGCAAGATTGAGGTCCTGACGGGTCCAGCAAGCGCTGTGTCTTCGAAGACGTTTGCCGAGGATGGCGGATTTGCAGCTAATCTGTCGCGCGGGCTGGCTGCGATCGTGGCGATCGCGACGGGGCAAACCACAGGCGCAGGGTTCGCGAGCGCCGAGATCATGTCCGAAGGCCAAGCGGTTGGCCACGTTATCGCACATACCAACCCCGCCTTTGTGGTCGAGCAGATGCAGAGCGTCTTCTTCGACTCGATCGTGATCCTGATGGCGGTCACCTTGGTCGCGGTCGAGATTGTGGTTGTGCTGACTGGTTTCAGTATCACTGAACCTTTGCGGAAAGTGGAAAAGGCGATCAGCCTGCGGGCGAGGGGCGATCTGGGGGTCTACGAGAATTCGTCCCGCGACACCCTGCCGAAACGCTTTGTCGATCAGCTGAATGCTATGAATACAGCGCTGGCAGAGCAGGTTGCGGGCCTGCGTCGTGCTGGCGTGCGGGCCGTAGACCAAATCGCAGAACGCTATAGCCTCGACCGACGCGATGCTCCGTCCGAAGCGACTATCATCGACGCGCGCATCCCGCTGTTTGTCTTCTGCGTGGCCGAGGAGTTGCAGAAATCCTTCCTTCCGCTTTTTGTGGCGGAATATTATCAGCCTTCGGATTTCTTTGACAAAAACATCATGGTTGGCCTGCCGATCTCGTGCTTCATGTTCGTGATCGCGGCGATCACGCCCTTTGCAGGCGGGCTGGTTGACAGGTTCGGCAACCGTCGTCTGTTCCTGTTGGGGCTGCTGCCTGCGCTGGCGGGGTACGTGGGATGCTATCTGGCGCGCAGTGCAGACGATATCGTTATCGCGCGGTCCATCACGGCCATCGGTTACGCGATCATTACTATCAGCGCCCAAAGCTACATCGCCGCCATCCTGACCAAAGAAAACCGCGCCAAGGGCATGGCTATATTCGTCGGCGTGCTAATGGCCGCCACCATGTGCGGCACCGCGATTGGCGGCATTCTCGCGGATTGGTTGGGATATAAATCGGTGTTCCTCGTGTCGATCGGGTTGGCGTCGCTGGCCGGTCTCTTGGGGTTCATGATGCTCAGCCGCGATGTGGGTGTCGCGCAGGGCGGCAAGAAACCTGCAGGCGCGGGCAGCGCGATTGCCAGCCTGATCCAGAACAGCCGCTTTGTCCTGATCGTCCTATTCTGCGCCATTCCGGCGAAGATCATTCTGACCGGTTTCCTCTATCTATTTGTACCCATCTATCTGGCCAGCCTAGAGGCATCGCAGTCCGAAATTGGCCGGATCATGATGCTGTATTCGCTCATCATCATCCCCGTCAGCCCCCTAGCGTCGTCGTTCGCGGATCGCGTGAACCGCAATCTGGCCATCGTGATTGGCGCGACCATCATGTCGGGGATCGTGCTGCTGGGACTGTACCAGAGTGCCTCCGTGGCGGCTGTGCTGGCGGTAGTGGCGGCTTTGGGGGTGGTCCATGCCTTTATCAAAGCGCCGCTGATTGTCGCCGCGATGGAAGCTGCAGAACAAAGCCCGGACATCACCCGAACAAGCGCCCTGAGCCTCTTGCGCACGTCAGAGCGGATCGGAAGCGTGGCTGGCCCCGTTCTTGTCGCTGCGATGCTCGTGCGATTGGATTACCAGACCACGGCAGCCGTCCTCGGGGTTGCCATCGCTGCGATTGGTCTCGTGATGGCCTTGATCTCTCTCTTTGGGTCCAAAGGGGAGGTGGCAGATGCGTAAACTGGTCACCGCGCTTCTGATGACCTTAGCGGCCCCCGCCGCGGCAGAGTTCACCACAGATAATCCTGCGCGGATCGACATGGTGGTCTGGCGCGGTTGCGAAGAAGCGTGCGAAGGCTTTCGTCGGTTCTTTTCCGACCGCGATTTGCCGGTTGAGGTCAACGTGATCGACGTTGCCAAGGACAAATCGATCCTGCGCGATATACGCGATCAACTGAACGCCTCGCCCCCCGATCTCGCTGTAACATGGGGCACCAGCGTCACCACTGGGATCTTGGGCAAACGTGAAGAATTCGGGACCGGCAGTGCGCTGGGGCAGACCCCGGCGCTGTTCATGATCGTCGCAGATCCCGTTCGCTCTGATGTGGTCGAGAGCTATGAAAAGAGTGGCCGTGATATGATCACCGGGGTACGCAATCGTGTGCCAGAGGAAACGCAGATTGCGCTTCTCAAGTCCTACTTCGCGCCAAAACGGATTGGGGTAATCAATGATCCGACCGAGTCAAACTCTGCCCTGAATACCGAAGTGTTAACCAATCTCGGACCGAATGGAGGGTTCGAGGTCATCGCTCTCGAATACTCTCTGAATGAAGAGAACAAGGCCGATCCCGCTGAGATTCCCAGACTGATGGCAGAGTTGCGCGCCCAAGGCGCGGATGCCGTCTATGTCGGCTCCAGCAGCTTCAATCTGGAGAACCGCGACGCTTTTACCGCGGCTGCGATTGATCAGGGCCTGCCGGTATTCACCGCTTATGCGCAGATGGTGCAGGACAGTGACGCCCTGATGGCCGTCGCCAACGCCTATGCCAACGTTGGCAAACTGGCCGCCGCCCAAGCCCGAAAAATTCTCCTCGACGGGGCCAATCCCGCCGAGATGCCCATTGCTTCGCTCGACCGGTTCTCGGTGTTCATCAACGCCGACACCGCCGCAGCGCTCGATCTTTATCCGCCAATTCAACTGATCAACATCGCCGAGGTTGTCAAAGAAGACTGACATCACGGTGTCCGTTCGGTTCTGGGGAGAAACCACATATGGACGCATTGAAGGACAACATTTCTGACGACGCGCCGTTCGGGATTTACCTGAAGGGCGACCGTGCGGCCTATCGCGCCCTGCGGAACGCCTTCAACGGTGGACAAACTGCCTATCGTGCTCTGTCGGAAACTGCGGAATCCCTCCAAGATCGTGATCTACAGGCCGCAGACGTCGAGGCGTGGGGCCGTCTCGAAGAAGAAGCCGGTCAGTGCCTGCGCGAGAAGTCCAAAGATCTGGAGATTTTTTGCTGGTACGTGGCGTCCCGAATGCATCTCAAAGACCCGCTAGCCAACACCGCCGCCGCGCTAGGGGCTATGACAGATCTGGTCGAGGGCAGTTGGGACGGCCTGCACCCCATCCCGCCGGATGCAAAGCTGAAAGCAGATGATGATGCGGGCCGCAAGAAAGAGATCGATAGCGGCAAACTGCGCATTTTCTTGCAGCTTGTAGGCGAAGTGCCAGGGGGCGGGTTGCTGAGCCTGCCGCTGACAAACTTACCTCTCTTTGGGGATTGCACCTACGGCCAGATGATCTCTGCGGAAAAGGGCGAAGGCATTGCGAGCCTGAGCGGCGACATAACCGCAGCTGTTGGCAATGACAGCGACGGTTTGACCGCACGGATTGTCGCGCTGCAAGAGATGCGGTCGGTGGCTGAACGCTTGAATGCTGCTCTGCGTACGGTGGCGGGGACTTGCGGGGAAAACCCTGTGCCTGTGGTCCACCTGACCAAACAGATCGACGACATCCTGCGGCTCTTGCAACAACTGACCGATGGGACAGGCTTTGTCTGGCCCGGTTCTGAAGCCGCCGAAGAAGAGGCTCCTGCTAAAGAGATAGATGAAGTTCTGACGACTGGGGCCACGCCTGCACAGCCAGCGGCGCCTGTGGGTGGCGGCTTTGCCATCAGCGCAGGCACGCCCAATGATCGCGAGGCGGCGCTGGACGCGCTGGCCGAACTCGCCCGGTATTTCCGCAAGACCGAACCTCAATCCCCCATTCATCTGATGCTCGACCGTGCCGTGCGCTGGGGCCGCATGTCGATTGTCGAGCTGTATAGCGAACTCCTTGGCGAGGGCAGCGACAGCTTCAACCGCATGGCCGTGATGACCGGTGTCGAAAGTTTTCAGTATTCGGGCCAGTCGGGGCGCCCCAAGCCTGCCTCCCGAGCCGACCTGCCTGAATTGTCCCGTTACGATGCGCCGCCGCAGGTCACCCCGCCGCCCGCACCGGATCCTGTCATTGCACCGGAACCGGCGCCGGACCCTGACCCGCCTGCGGCTCAGGACATGCCCGCTGCCACAGCGCCAGACGACCCCCAAACCGAAGAACCGACCGACCTGCCAATGCGCAGCTTCGAGTGGTGACCCTGACAACTGAACGATCCAACTAACGAGGTAAGACATGGCTATCTACATGAAGCTCGATAAGCTCGACACAATCGCAGGGGCGGCGACCGTCCCCGATGTGGGCGGCAAGAAAGGCCTGATGGCCATCGATAATGTCCAATTCGGGGCGGGCCGTCCCATTGGCATCGTGGTCGGATCGTCGACCCATGCGGAAACAGGACAGGTCGATCTGTCGGATATCAGCGTGGCGCGCACCTGTGATGGGGCCTCGCCCTTTATCCAAACCTTCTTTTTCCAGCCCGGAGGCAACGGCCGGACCATTGATTTCGTCATCACCAAAGCCGACCGCAAAGGCGCGGGTATGGTCCCTTCGATGATCATTACCCTCGAGGAAGCGCGCCTGACCAGCTACTCGCTGTCGGCTTCTAGCTCGCAGCCCTCCGAAAGCTATTCCATCGCGTACACCTCGCTCGCCATCGCTCATTACAACGAAGAGGACAACGGCGAGATCAAGAAGGGTGACACCATCAAGTTCGATCTGGCCACGGCCAAGCTCGTCTCGGCAGCCAAGCTGCCCTAATCGACCCAGCAGGAGACTAACCCATGGCACTGAATGCCCAACAGAAACGGGTCAGCAAGAACCGCGTCAGCATCACCTACGATGTCGAGACCGGCGGCTCGATGCAGACCAAGGAACTGCCTTTCGTGATCGGGATGATCGGGGGCTATTCCGGCGACCGGACCGACCGCGAGCCGATGGAAGAACGCACGTTCTACTCGGTCGACAAAGACAACTTTGATCAGGTGATGACCCGCGTCGGTCCGCGCCTGACCTACAAGGTCGAGAACAAGCTGCAGGACGATGGGTCCGAGTTTGAGGTCGATCTTGATTTCAAATCCATGAAGGACTTCGAACCCGACGCCATCGTCGAAAAGGTCGAACCCCTGCGGAACTTGGCCAAGACCCGTGAACAGCTGATGACCCTGCTGTCCAAGGCCGACCGGTCCCGTGATCTGGAAAAGCTGCTCAAGGAAATCCTTCAGGATGAAGGCGCGATCAAGGCGCTCGGCGAAGAGCTTGGCGTGAATAGCGGAGGAGACGAATAATGGCCGAGACCGAAGCACAAGGTGGCGGCGCCGCCGCTGCCGAAGAGTCCGTCAGCCTGCTGGATCAGGCGCTGGCGGCGACCTCTAGTACGCCGCAAGACACGACCAAGGAACTGCTGTCCGTTCTGACTGAACAGGCCATGTCTGGTCAGGTCGTCTGGGACAAGAACGTTGGCGAGACGATCAAAAAGGCGATCGCTAAAATCGACGAGATGATGTCGAAGCAGATGTCTGCGGTCATGCAGGAAGAAAAGTTCCGCCGCCTCGAAGGCTCTTGGCGCGGCCTGCAGAAAGTAGTCCGTGAGAGCGAAGTTGGTGCCAGCCAGAAAATCCGGCTCGTTGACTTCAACAAAGAAGAGCTGCTGGAGCAGTTCGAGGATGCCCCCGCCGTGGATCGCAGCCCGCTGTTTGAAGCGCTTTACCAAAGCGAATTCGGCACCGCGGGCGGTGAGCCTTATGGCGCGCTCATCGGAGACTACTACTTTGGCTACGGGGACGAAGACGTCGCCACCATGACCTACATGGCCGAAGTCGCGGCAGCCTGCCACGCACCGTTCATTGCGGCGGCAGGGAACGAGATGTTTGACTTCGACAGCTATGAGCGGTTCGACGAAGGCCGTCCTGTGGCTGCTGGCTTCGACAGCCCGCTTTATGCGGCATGGAATGCGTTCCGCGACAGTGATGACAGCCGCTACGTGGCCCTGACATTGCCAAGCACGCTGGCCCGTTTGCCCTACGGCGACAATGGTCTGAAGGCGAAATCGTTCAACTACCAAGAGCTGGAAACCGATGCCGAAGGCAACCAGCGCCCCAAGGACAACTCGCAACTGGTGTGGTCGAACGCCGCCTACGAGATGGCCTTGAAAATGAACGAAGCCTTCACGGCCTATGGCTGGTGCACCGCGATCCGCGGTCTGGAGAATGGCGGCAAGGTCGAGAACCTGCCCAACCTGACGTTCAAATCCGATGCGGGTGATATCCAGCAGCAGTGCCCCTGTGAGGTGAACCTGACTGACGAACGCGAAAAGGAACTCTCTGACCTCGGGTTCCTGCCGCTGGTCCACTACAAGAACAGCAACTACGGCGTGTTCATTGGCAGTCAGACCACCCAACGTCCGAAAACCTATACGGACACCAACGCCACCGAGAATGCGGCGATTTCGGCCCGTCTGCCATACATCATGGCATCGAGCCGGATCGCTCATTACCTCAAGGTGATTGGCCGCGACAAACTTGGCTCGAACCTCGAGGCACCGGACCTGCAGCGTGATCTGCAAGCGTGGATCGACCAGTACACCAACTCTGGTGCTGTCGGGAACGCGGAACGGTCGAAGACCCCGCTGGCCGAAAGCAAGATCGAAGTCGTCGAACAGCCCGGTCGTCCCGGTGCCTATTCGGCGGTGGCGCACTTGCGTCCGTGGCTGCAACTCGAAGAGCTGCACACCTCGGTCCGTATGGTCACCAAGATCCCGGGCGGCTGAGGTCATCATGCTCGATCTCGACACCCATCTGGACCCGACCGCCGCAGAGATTGTCGCGCGTCTTCTGGCCGAATGCCGGACGACTGCCGATTTCCGCGCGCGGCTTGGCAGGATGATTGTCGGGATCGATCAGAAGATGTCGGCGCAGCTGACCGAAATCATCGACGCTCCGCCCTTTGCTGCGCTTGAGGCCGGCTGGCGGGGCGTGTCCTCTGTTGTGCACGAGGCTGCAGGTGCGACAGACGTCAAAATCCGCCTTTTTGACATGTCTTGGGAGGAACTCAGCCACGATCTGAACAGCGCGAGTGGGGATCGGCAGACGGTGCTCTATCGGAATGTCGGGCTGAAAGAACTGGAAACTGCTGGCGGCCATCCCTTTGGCCTCTTGCTAGTCGACCACGGGCTGTCGATGGATATCGACACCGAATACGACGAATTTTACACCGCGCAACTGCTATGCGCCTTGGGCGAGAATTGCGCCTGCCCGATCCTCCTTGGCGTCGGGCGCGATTTCTTTGGCGAGGATGACGCCGCATGGATGAGCGATCTGCGCCGCCTTGGCAGCATTCTTGGGTCCGAGGATTACGAGGGCTGGCACCGCCTGCGCCAGACGCCAGCGGCCCGGTTTCTGGGGCTGGTCTGGCCCGACGTTTTGGCCCGCGGGCGCTACAATCACCTTGATGCGGGCTTCCGGTTTAACCAGCAGCCGTCGGAATCCGATGGGCTTTGGCAGAATGGGATCTACACCTTTGCCCGCACGGTCGTCGCTGAATATCGGCGCTGCGCATGGTTCGGCTTTCTGAAACTGGTGGGCGACGTGGTCGGGCAGGGGGCCGTTCTGGGGCCTGACATCAGTCCTGTTCCTGACGCGACCAGCCGTCCCGCCGTTGGCCGGACCCGCGCCACCCATGGGGTCGGCCGCTTTTTATCGGACGCGGGTTTTATTCCGATGTGCGAGAGCACCAAGTCCCACGCGCTTTACTACGTTGGCAATCGCTCGGTTGCGGACACGCAGGCGAACCCGTCGTCTGAAGTTCTGACACAAATCCAATCGGTGCTGATCGCCTGCCGGATGGTGCACTACCTCAAAGTCCAGATCCGTGCGCTGATCGGCCAGATTAAATCCGCCAGTGAATGCGAATTGGTGCTGAACAACTGGCTTCAGAACTATTGCTCGAACCTTGCCGAAGCGGCCCCCGAAATTTTGGCTAAGTACCCGCTGCGGGATGCGCGGGTCTCTGTGACGGATGTGGCCGCCGATCAGGGGCGCTTCGCCTGCAATATCCTGATCAAGCCGCAATACCAGATCGATCATTTGGTCAGTGAAATCCAACTTGCGACCGAACTCGGTGCACCGCTGGCGAGGGCGTCCTGATGAGTTTTGCCCGGACTTTCCTGAATGATCGCTTGAACAGCTCTGACCCAGAGGGGATCGGTCTGCATGTGGAGCAACTTATGCAGGCCGTCGCGCCCGAATGGTCGGTGCCAGAGACGTTGCCCCATGTCCGTGCATCGAACCTCTGCTTTGGCGTGCCTATGAACTGGGCTTTGAACGACGCGGACCGCCAGCAGCAAGTGTGCCGCACCTTGCGCTACAAACTTGGCCAGTTCGAGCCGCGCTTCTCGCAGGTCCACGAGATCAAGATGCAAGAAGACGAGGCGGGCAACATGGTCAGCTTTGTCATCCGCGCAGATGCCCGCATGGGCGACGGCGAAGAGGGGATCGAACTGGAAACGCGCTTATCCCTTTTTGACCAACAGGTCGAGGAGGACAGCCCGTGAACGCCTTCCTCCAGTACTACGAGACCGAACTGGACTACATGCGCCGCTCGTTCGAGGCGTTCGAGAAAGCGAACCCACAGCAAGCTCGCGCCTTGGGCATATCTGCAGGCCGGAGCCGCGACCCCGATCTACAGCGCATCGCAGACAGTTGCGCCCTGATCGCCGCGCGACTGCATCAGCGGTTGGACAACACACGGGCGGATATCTCGCTCGATCTTTTGCGGCTTGCCTGTCCGGGGTTTCTGTTCGGCGCGCCAAGCTATGCGACGGTTGCCGCAGACGCAGGCGCACTAGAGGGGGCCGTCACGGTGCCCCGTGGGACCGCAATTGACCATGATGAGGACGGCAAACCCCAATCGCGTTTCGCGGTGGCGAGGGATGTGTCGTTGGCCCCAGTGCGCATCACCGATGTGCGCCTCGAAAGCTCGCCATTTTCATTTGAGTTGCCCGAGGGAATCCGTCGCTCGGATGCTGTTTTGTGCCTGAAGGTCGAAACGGCGGACGGCGAGACGCCTCTGGCTGAAGCCGTTGGTCCGAGCATTGAAATTTGCGTGACGGCTGATGGCCGCCGGAATGCCCGCCTTTGCAATGCTTTGGCGGGCGGGTGCGTGGCGGCGCACGTCGCCAGTGGTCCGACATTGCAGACAGTGGAACAGGCGAACCTGCGCCCCGTCATTGATGCAGCCGACACTGCTCATCTGCCAGTCTTCTACACCCAGTTCGAAGGCCTAGAGGGTCTGCGCGACTACCTATGCTACCCCGACAAAGGCAAATTCTTTGTCTTTCAGGCGCCATTCCCCGAGACACCCAGCGCCGAGATCCGCATCTTTTTGACGGCACAATCCGCGGCCAGCCTTTCGACGCCTCGCGACGACGATTTGGCGCTGAACATCATCCCTTGCCTGAATCTTTTCGAGACCACCAGCGAGCCACTGCGCTACGATTATGCCCGCGACCGCATCCCTGTCTCTGCGCTCAAGGAGACCTCTGCGCCAGTGACGATCCTGCGGGTTGATGCGGTTTACGAACTTAGTGCCGAAGGCGAGCGCCGCGTACCCGAGATTTTCGACGCGCCCCACACGGCGGGGGCCTCCAGCGTTAAATGGCAAGAACGTCATGTGGTCGGCGAGTTGGAGCCGAACCGACGCGAGTTGTCCTTTTCTGTTGGTCCCGAGGGCGCGCGGGATCTGGACTTTGTCGCGGCGCTCTATTGCTCGAACGGAATTCACGGAGAACGCCCGCGCCCCGGTGCGCCCGCGCGGATTGATCAGGCGGGGATCGCGGCTGCGAACTTTGCCAGTGAACCGACCGTCGCCATTCCGCCGCGTCTCGATGCCAGTTGGCAGTGGGATATCCTGTCCTTGGTGAACGGGAATTTTGGCGCAATCCTCGAAGAGCATGATCCCGCTGCTTCGCTGCGCCGTGTGCTGCATTTGTGCGCACCTGGCGGTTATACGCCCTGCGCTGAGGCGATCGTGGACGTGAGCCGCACGTTGGGGACTGCGCCGGTGCAAATTGGCCGGAATGTCATTCTGGCGGCAGGGTCACTGGTCGAGATCGTACTTGATCTGGATGTGCTGCCAGTGCCGGAACAAATATTTGCCCGCGTGCTCGACCGGTTCCTTGGTGGGTTTGTCAACTACGATCGCTTTATCGAAGTCAGCATCCGCGCGCGCGGCGACAATACGCCTTTGATCCGCTTCCCCCGCCGTCATGGCAGTCAGGAGGCCGCATGACAAACCGGCGTGACATTCTGAACGACATGTCCGCGCTTCAGGCGCATCGCGCTGCAGAGCCGCAGTTCCGCCGAGCGCTTGCTTCTGATGCCTTGGACCCCGCTCCGTACGGCTCAACGGCGATGCAGGATGCGGGCGCACACGCGCCGCAATCCCACACGGATGACTACTCGTTGTCCTTGCAGGGTTTGCGCAGCATCGACGGCGGCCTGCCGGACTATCTGATCGAAGAGATGTACCGCCGCTTGAACGCGGGGGACCGGTCGCTCTTTGACTTCCTCGGCATGTTTGATCGCCGTCTGAACGAGCTGTCTATGGCGGTCGAAGAGCAAGCCTTGCTCGTCGCAGAGCAGGACTCTGGGGCAGATGGATCCGGCATTCTGCCGCTCGTCGCGCGGCTTTGTGGGCAAAGTGCCGCCGCCCTTCCACTACTGGCAGAACTCCAGTCGCGGAGCCGAAGCCTGAGCGGCTTGCGCCGATCTCTCTCATGGTGGACGGGTCGAGAAGTGCATGTGCGCGCAGATTTCAGCCGCGCCTCACCCGTTGACGAGGCTTGCCGCACGGCTCTTGGACGTCAGACAGCCGGACTGGGGCAGGGTACGCTGTTGGGGAAATTTGGACGCACGGCGCAAGGCCGGATTGAGGTCGAAATACACTGCGCCGACCGCGCTAGTTTCGAACAGCTTTTGGCGGATGCCGAGATGCTACGCGGGTTTTGGCAAGTTCTGCTGGCGACCCTGCGTGATCCGGCGCCGTTTTCGGTTTTTGCAGTAGTTCCGCGCGATGCAGTCGACGTTCCGCGCCTGTCTGCGCGGAAGGGACAGGGCACCCGGATCGGCCAGTACAACTGTCTGGGACGTTCGCGTCCCCAAGGAAAAACAACCCGCATCAAACTTCGAAATAATACTGCGGCAGCATAACAGGGAGCGCGTCTCATGGTTCAACTTGTCAAACTGGTGAACAAACTTTCCCCTCAACTGCGCGAGGCTTTAGAGAACGCAGTAGGTGAGGCGGTTAAACGCAAAACGCCCACGGTAGAGGTTCCGCACTGGCTGTTTCACGCGATCTTTGGAAGCGAAACAGGGTTGGCAGGTCATCTGGAGCAGCAGGGCGTGAACCTGTCCGATCTGCAGGCCGAGTTGGAACGCCAAATGCCGCATGGGTCCAGCGGGTCCGACAGTAAACCAACAATCTCCGGCTCGATTTCCAAGGTTCTGGAAGAGGCATGGCTGATCGCCTCGGTCGAGTTGGGGCAAGGTGCCATCCTGCCAGAGGTGCTGGTGCTGGCGACCTTGGCTCCGAATGCTTTGGGAATGCGGTCCGAACCGGTCAAGGCACTTTCCAGCATTTCAACCGACAAGCTGAGGGCGTTTGCGGCGGAACGCGGGGCGGGGCTGGTGACCAGCACCGCGACCGGAGGCGCGCCAAGTGGGGCCGGCGGTGCTGCGGGCGAGGGGGCTTTGGCCCAGTTCACCGTGAACCTGACCCAAGCGGCGCGGGATGGATCGTTGGACCCTGTCATGGGCCGCACTGAAGAGATTTCCAAGACCCTCGACGTGCTGCTGCGCAAGCGCCAGAACAACCCGATCCTGCTGGGGCAACCTGGCGTTGGCAAAACCGCGATTGTCGAAGGTTTGGCGCAAAAGATCGTCGCTGGCGATGTACCAGAGCAGCTGCAGGGGGCCGAACTTCTGAGCCTTGACATGGGTCTCCTGCAGGCGGGCGCGAGCGTTAAAGGCGCATTCGAAGAGCGGCTTAAGAACGTTTTGGCCGAAGTGAAGGCCTCGGAAACGCCGATCCTGATGTTCATCGACGAGGCCCACACCATGATCGGGGCAGGTGGGGCCGAGGGGCAGAACGATGCGGCGAACCTTTTGAAACCGGCCTTGGCGCGTGGGGAATTCCGCACCGTGGCGGCGACCACCTATGCCGAATACAAGAAGTATTTCGAGAAAGACCCCGCGCTGTCCCGCCGCTTTCAGCCCATCAACGTGGACGAACCCAAGCCCGACGCCGCCGTGAACATCCTGCGCGCTGTGTCCGACAACCTGTCTCGCCACCACAACGTTCTAGTGCAGGAAGAGGCGATCAAGGCCGCCGTCGATCTGTCCGTCCGCTTCATGCCCGCGCGGCGTCTGCCGGATAAGGCGATCAGCCTGATGGATACCGCATGTGCCCGCGTGGCTCTGTCCCAACACAGCCGTCCCCAGCAGATAGAGTTCCTCGAAGAACAACTTCACTTTGCCGAGGTAGAGTTGGAGCGCGCGATCAAGGATGCGAAGCAGTTTGGTCGTGGAGAATTTGATGGCTCTGTCATGGAAGGCGGCATTTCAGAGCTGCGAGCTGATCTGGAGAGCCGCGTTGCCACATGGGAGGCCGAGAAGGGCTTGGTCGAGTCCCGCCTTGCTGCCGCCCGTGCCGCACTGGACGAAGAGGGCGAGGCCGTTGAAACGGCCGATGTCGATGCTGATCACGTGGACGAATACGTCTACCCTTGGGTTACGGCAGCTACCATCGCGACCGTGGTATCGGATTGGACCGGTGTGCCTGTCAGCAGTCTGGAAAGCAGCGAGGCGCAGCGCCTGCTGACACTTGAGAACACGCTGAAAGAGCGCGTTTTGGGGCAGGACACCGCGATAGAGGCTATCGCCCGCAGCCTAAAAATCAGCCGCGCTGGCCTGACCGATACTCGCAAACCCATTGGGGTGTTCCTAATGTGCGGGCCGTCGGGTGTGGGCAAAACCGAAACCGCACTGGCCATCGCCGAACAGGTCTTTGGCGGCGAGGATGCCATCACCACCATCAACATGACCGAGTTCAAAGAGGCCCATAAATCCTCAATGCTTCTTGGCGCCGCGGCAGGCTATGTCGGTTATGGAAAGGGCGGCGTCCTGACCGAGGCGATCCGGCGCAAACCCTATAGCGTTCTCTTGCTGGACGAGATGGAAAAGGCGCACCCCGCAATCCATGACATTTTCTTCCAGATCTTTGACAAGGGGCACATCAGCGACAGCGAAGGCACGGACGTCGATTTCCGCAACACGATCATCATCATGACCTCGAACGCAGGGGGCGAGGAAATCCGCGATTACATCGACAGCTGCGACCACGACCCCACGTCCGAGGAACTCACGGCCAACCTGCGCCCGCAACTGCTGAATTTCTTTAGTCCTGCGTTCATTGGCCGGACCGAAGTCATCGCCTACCGCCCCTTGAACGAAGAGGTCGGCGGCAAGCTGACCGAAATCCATCTGAACCGCATCAAGAAGCGGATCGCGGCGCAATATGGGGCCAGCTTTGACTGGGATCAGAGCTTTGTCGATTACGTGGTGGGGGCGAACAACGACCCGCTCAGCGGCGGGCGCGCACTAGAGCAGGTCATCAACAAGAACTTCCTGCCGCGCCTGGCCGAGGCCTGCATCCAGCAGGTGATTGACGGCGGAGCGCTGGAATCCATCCGCGTGGGTCACAATGGAAGCGAGGTCACACTTGAGATGGCCTAAGTCCAATATTTGCGCTGTTGCTTTGGTGGCGCTGGCTTTGCCAGCGTCTGGACAGACGCGCGATCCGATCCAACTTGCGACCCAGAATTTGCCGCCCTATCACATGCTGGTCGACGGTCAGATCAAGGGTGTTGCGTTCGACCGCGTGACCTGTGCGCTGGACCGGATGGGGCGCCCCTACGAGATCATCATGATGGATTGGTCTCAGGCGCAGCTGCAGACCGAAAATGGGGATGTCGAAGGCTTCTTTGCAGGGTCGCCGAACAAGGCCCGTGCGGTCTATGCAACCCCGTCGGACCCCGTAATCACAGAAGATCTGGCGTGGTTTATGCTGCCTGGTCGGGACATCGATCCCACAGATGAGGCTGACAAGGTCAGCGCCCGCTTTAGCGCCAAATTCGCCACCAGCAAATGGCTGAAATTGAAGCGCGACGGGTACAACGTGATCAAAAAACCCCGCGATGCCGAAGCCCTGCTGAACATGTTGCGCAAGGGCGAGATCGACGTGGCGCTCGAGTACGAATTGATCTTCCAGCACTACATGCGTGCGGCCGACATGAAGGGAGATGATCTGATCAAGATCCCCAGCAAGTCCCAGTCCAACATGGTGCATTTTTCAAACAGATTTCTTGCTGCAAACCCGCTGTTTTTAGGGCGGTTCAACAGCTTTCTCGCGATGTGCAAGGCAGGTGAGAAATGACCGTTAGCATTCAACTGATCCGCATTCCCGAAGGCGAGTCTCTGGTGCACAGAGAGTACTATGCCTCTGACCTGCCCTTTGTGATCGGGCGCGAATTCGACTGTGATCTGGTGCTGCCGGATCAGGACCGCAAAATCTCGCGCCAGCATGCAGAACTGCGCCTGAACGACGCTGGCCGGATCGTGGTTTTGGACCGCTCGACCAACGGCACGAACGTCAATGGCAAAGACCTTTGGAAAGGGGACGAAAGCCCCTTGGCCGACGGGGATCGCGTGAAAATTGGCGAGTACGAGTTGCTGTTCGGGATTTCCAAAGCGGCTGCGGCGGTCAACACCCCCGATGCAAAGCCCAAAAACGGCGCAATCCCGAAGAAGCCCTTCACGCTTTCAGGGGTGAACGGGTTTGCCAAAATGGACGCGGCCGGCATATCGGAGACCCCCGCTGAGGAAGAGGACGACCCCGCAGATTTCACCGAAGGCGGCGTAGATTTGGAGGCTGATTTGCTGTTCGACCCCTTTGCTGAGGGGCCGGAGCTAAAGGAAACCGCTGCCAGAGCGACAAAGCCCGCTATCGAGGTCGATCCCGAAGATGACGCGCGTCCAATGCCCTTTGACAGCTCGACTTTGGATGAGCAGAGCAGCATGCCCCCGCGCCCTGTAGTGCGTCAGACCGGATGGTTGGTTGCGCCGGACCGCGAGGCAAACGAGGCCGCAATCGAAAGCGCGGTCGCACGGCTCTTGGAACTGGTCGATCCCGCCGCATTGGAAAGTGAATATCGCGAATATTTAGGGCCGTTTTCCCGCACAGGCCGACGCTTCTGGAAGATCCACAAGCGCATGTTTGCGCGCAAGCGCGACAGCGGGGAATACGTGCGCCTTTTCAAGGCAATTCTGGCAGAGGAAATTAAAAAACGATGACGATCGAGCATAGAACCCTAGTCCTGCCGTTGATGATGGCCGCTGGCATGGCGCTGGCTGGCTGCGCCCCCGAAGTAGACCCGACACCGGTGAACAAGACTCTGGTCGTGACCGCAGGGCCAAATGTGAACCAATATTCCGATGTGGCGCACCCCGTTGTGATCCGGCTTTATCAGCTGTCCAGCCGGAGCGAGTTCGAGGCGGCAAACTTCTGGGATATCTTCAACAATTCCGAGACGTTGGCAGGCGTCGTGATCGACCGCCGTAGCCTGTCGCCGCTTTATCCGGATGAAAAGCGACTGGTCGCACTGGATCTGGAGCAGGACGCATTCTATCTCGGGGCGTTTGCCGAATTTGCGGATTACGAGCAGCAGGCGTTCATGGACGTGGTGCCGATCAGCGCCGACATTCTTGACGCCGGTGTGACTGTCACCGTTACGTCCTCTGGCGTGGCGATCAAATATCGCGGGACCGATCTGGATGCGGACGCCCCCGCGCCGAAAAAGGGCCTCTTTAGCAAGCTGAAAGGCGTGTTCGGAGGGGGCGACACATGAGCCTTGAACGAAACGTCGTCTGGTCCGAGGGCATGTTCATTGCCCCCCAGCATTTCCAGCAGTTCGACAGGGCGATGCGCGCCTATGCCGAGGGGCTGGCGCGGCTGGACGCGTGGGGCGATGACTATGGCTTTGCGCAACTGGAGCTGAATGCAGAGCATTTCGGCATCGGCAAACTCTCGATCCGTCGCGCGATAGGGGTGCTGCCGGACCGGACCTATTTCGAACTCGACGCTGAGCAGAGTATGGATATCCCAGACGGCACTGTCGAAAAGACGGTGTATCTGGCGGTGCCCTTGGCGCGGCTAGGGACGACGCAGGTGGGGCAGCGGCGCGGTGTCCATCGGATGCTGTCCGAGCGTGTCGACCTTCACGATCTGTCCGACCACATGAACGAACCCATCGATGCTGAGGTCGCCAGCCTAGGAGTCTGTCTGCGGATTGAAGGGGATGATCTGTCAGGCTTTGCCGTTATTCCCGTGGCACGTGTTCTAGAGAAAACCGCCGAAGGGGCGCTTGTGCTGGATCGTGGGTTTGTACCGCCTGCGCTGGCGATTGCGGCCTCTGACACACTGATGGACCGCCTCAGCGATATCATCTCCCTCGCTCGTGCACGAGCAGCCAATACCGGCGGCCGGATTGAGGCTGTGCGCAATTCCCAGAGCATTGGCAGTTTCATCAGCGAACGGATGGAGCTAGAGGCGCTGAACCGCGGCCTCTTTGCCCTGCAGAACGCTGTGGCGCAGCCCCAGACGTCTGCCCGCAGGGTCTATGGGATGCTGGGTGAGTTGACGGTCGCGCTAGAGGCCGCAGACGCCCAAGTGACCGATCCGCTCCTCGTTTACGATCCCCGTGAGGTTGGGCCGAGCTTTGAAGCGTTGTTCACCCGATTGCGCCGTAAGCTGACGCTGCAGTCCGAGAAATCGGTGGTGTCCTTGCCATGGAACACTGAACTCTTTGAAAAAAGGCGACTTTTGCGCATGGTGATCCAACCGCGCATGCTGCAAGAGGGACGTAGGCCTGTGCTGTCGGTGTCCTCTCCGCTGGGGAATGCGACTCTGCGCGAGATCGTGCCGTCGGTCTGCAAACTGGCTGGCATCACCGCCATTCCTGAATTGGTGCAAATGGGATTGCCGGGCATCCGCCTGACCCCCTTGGGCACGGCACCTTCAGAGCTGCGAGACAAAGATGGCTCGGCCTTTTTCGCAGTCGATACCGGATCGCCCCATTGGCAAAAGTTCCTTGAGAAAAAGGAAGCGCTGGCCATGCATGTGGATGACCGCATTCCGTCTCTCACTTCAACTTTGTATCTGCTGGGGTAAGAGATGGCGGACACGCATGCCCCAACGATGACACTGACTGCCGACGGGATCTCAGGCCCTGAGACAGGGGCGCTGCGCTATCCGGTCTCGCTCAGCCCGTCGGTGCTGCAAAGCATCGAGCGGACGCTGCGCGCAGGGCAGGAGACAGGCACCGGCTTGATGCAGGTTTCGGCAGAGTTGATCGGTCTGTGCGGCACGGTCCGCCGGATGCAGGACATTCACGAGCCGCATTTGGTGCGGGCCGAGATCGCGCGTTCTATCATTGATCTGAAATACCGCGTCGTGCAGTTGGATTATCCGCCATCGGTGGCTGAAAACTTGTGCCTCGTCTTTGCGATCGTGATCGACGAATTCATCCTGACCAGCGATTGGGGTAAGGAATCCGGTTGGGAGAACCTGACGCTGGTCGCCGACCTCTTCGGGTTCCGCGACGGTGGAGATCGTTTCTATAACATCGCGGAACGGGCCTTGATGCAGCCCAAGGCGCTGAACGAGTTTCTGCACCTGATCTACATCTTCCTGAAGTTAGGGTATCGCGGCCGCTATACTGTCGGTCAGGAAAAGGAACGCGATCGTCTGATCCACCGGCTGGAACGTGTCATCGACCATCCGGATATTGAGGTCGCGCCAACTCAATTTGGCCGCGAACTTCGCAAGACCCGCGCTTTGCGTCAGGCGATGCCATTTGCCCGCAAGCTCTATTTCGCAGGCTTGGCGGTGCTGCTGATGGTGGGTTTCGTGGTCTCAGCCCGCTTTGCCGAAGAACGTACGGCTGCACGCACTTTGGACCGGTTCCGCGCAGAGAACGGGAGCGGGGCAACCCCCGTCTACGTTTACTCCAGCGATACCAAGACGACGGTGCTGCGCAATGATTGATACCGTCTTCCGCAAAGCGATGCGCCTCCGGATGGGGCTGTACACGTTCCTTGCGACGATCTCGCTGTTGTTCGCGGTGCTGGCTTACTTTGCGGTCGAGTTCGCTCAGGCGCGGATCTGGCTCTTGGTGGTGATCGCAGTGCTGGTGATCCTGACGGTGGTCGTGTCGGTTCTGGTGGTGGTCTACCGGAAATCTATCTGGCCCGACGATCCGGTGCGAGAGGCGGAAAAGGCGCTGAAAAGAGACATGAAGCGGTTGATCCGCAGCCTGTTTGACGCCGCGCCGCGCATTAACAGCAAACTCTCGCGCGTGCCTGTGAATTTGTTTCTTCCGGTCTCAGCTTCGGATGCCACCAGCTGTTTGACCGAGACGGGCTATACCGCATTTGGCGAGCCGCTTATGCGGGGTGGCGTGCGGCTCTCGCTCTGGGGATCTTCGACGGCCCTGGCCATCCGGTTCGAGTTGGCGGGCGGCGAAGAAGCGCCATCGGACGTGATCACAGCACTAGGAGCGGCGTTGGTGAAGCACCGGCCTGCGATGCCGCTAAACGCCATCTTTCTGGACATGGACTTGTCCGAGTTGCCTGCACTAGACGGGGTCAATCGCGATCGGATCGGGGTGATCAATCTGGTCCTGAACCGGCTGACCGAGAAACTGGCCGTCTCGCCACCGCTACACCTGATGCTGCGCGGACTTGAGCAGAACGAGGACTTGGTTCGCGCCGCGATCCTGACCGAGAGTATCGGCGAGGAGCGTGTGTTTGGCGGCTTCCTAGCTCAAGACGGCGAGGAGCATCCCAACCCAGTCCACGCGCTGTTCGCAGAGATGATCCATCGGATCGAAACCTTGCGGCTGGCTGCTCTGGAAAAGCAGCTCGCGCCGGAGTTTTGCGCCTCACTGATCAATGCTCCCTCGCAGTTGCGGGCAATCGGGATGCAGACCGAGGCGGTGATCAAGCCGATGGTGCGCCCCTTACCTCCCAGAAAGGACCCGTTTGCTCTGCACAGCATAGCCTTTGCGGGGACGTCCTCGGGTGACAAACCGGCCGATTTCCTCACGCGGTTCTATGCGCAGCGGTATTTCCAGGATGGTGAGATGCCCGTCGCCTTGCCTGCGCCCGAAGGGAGCATCAGCGCCCGCCACGGCGGCGCACTGGCCGCGGCTTACCGCACTGAAGCGTTCGCGATTGAGCCGAACCGCAGCCAGCTATGGCGTCAGGACCTGAAGGGTAATCTGGTGACACTGGCCCTGACCGCGATCGTAGCCCTCTTCGGGACCGCGATGGCGATCAACATGCGCAACCACCGCGCAGTGAACACGCAAGTCGAGGCAGCGTTTCAAGATTACTTTCAGGCAATGGCGACCTCGGCTTCGGGTGCAGACGGTTTGAACAGTCAAATCAATGCGCTCTATAACATCCGGGCTTCTTTTGAGGGATACGATGCCCTGCCCAAGAAACCCATCCCCACTTGGCTGCCCAAAGGGTCGCTCGAGTCCTTTTATCAGCGCGCTTACGAGAAAGAGTTGACGGGGCCGTTCCAACACGCACTCGCCGATTATCTGGAAAAGGACCTGTTCGCCTATAACGCGCTCGGGGATGGGGTGACGCTATTCTCCTTGGCTCTGAACGAGGCAGAATTTTACACCAATCAGGCCAGCAACGCCGAAGGTCTGACAACCTATTTTAGCCGCGCGCTTGCCGAAGAGGGGCAGGTCTCGGCCAAGGATACAACAGCCAGAGAGGTCCTACTGGCGGACCTGTTCGCGCTGAACCAGCCGCCGCCCGCGCGCAACGAGGAACTGAACACCGTCGTCGCAAAAACCCTGACGGGGCAGAACACCGCAGACCTGCTCTACAAGCTGCTGCTGCGCGAGCCTGAATTTGCGGACCGTGTCGATCTGCGCGCTAGCCTCGGGCCTCGGTTCTCCGAAGTGTTCGAGCCGCCAGAGGACCCTGCAACTTATTTCGTGCAGCGTGCCTTTACCCGCGAAGGGTTCGACGCGATGTACCGGAACGGCGAGATCGCAGCCCTACGGGACATGATTTCGAACTATGATCTGCTGGTTGGGCAGATGGAAGAGACCGAGATCGAAAACTTGCTGCGGCGCGTGGGCGATTTGTACATGGCCGATTACATCGGCCGGTGGTCCGATTTCCTAGGTGCGCTGAAACTGCATGATGCTCGTGACTGGGAAGAGGCACAGGTCCTGATGAAGGCGCTGGTGAATACCAGCGAAAATCCCGTGAAGAAACTGGTGACGACCCTTCAAAACGAGGTCGCGATCACCTTTCCACCGCCGCTGCCGCCCGCCAAAGATGGCGACGAGGTGGACCCCATGGTGCTGGCCCGCTTCGAGCAGTTGCAGAATTCACCGCAAGCGGTCGCGGCGCGCAACATCTCTGCGGCGTTTCAGGAGTATCTGATCACGCAAGATATGTCGGGCAAGCAGTTGACGCAGTTCGACATCCTGCTGGCCTATGCCCGCGAGGTCGCCGCGTGGCTGGATGCCGCCGTTGCCGCTGGAACGGGCACGGGAAAGTTCCTGTTCGATCAACTGGTGAAATCCGAAAGCGCGACCCCGCTCGCGGTGCTCGACAACTTTGCGCAGCGCAGCGAATTGCCGATTGTACGCAGCTTTGGCGTCGCTCTGTCAGGCACGTTGGATCGCGCCGCAATGAACTTTGTTCAGAGCTATGTGGACGGGCAATGGCAGCAGCGGGTGTATGATCCCTATGACTCTCTTCTGTCGTCGATGTTCCCATTCGATGAACAGGGCAGCAGCGAAATCACCCTTGCCGAGTTTACAGAGATCTTTGGCCCCGAAGGGGCGATCCAAGCCTTCAAGACGCAGTTCCTGTCGGCGTTCGAGGCGCAGCCTGGCATGTTCCAGATGCGGACGACTTTCTTGCCCCAGAACAGTATCGGCCTGTCTTTCGAGACCGAAAAGATGCTGCTGCAGGCCCGAGAGATCACCGAGTCCGCGTTTGTTGACGGCAAGCCCTATGCAAAATTCCGCCTCCGCGTCAGTTACATGGATCCTGCCCTGAGCGAGATGAACCTAAGGTCTGGCGCAACCCTGCACCGCTTTGCCCACGGTCCTATGGCTTGGAGCGATCAGGCGTGGCCGCTCGCTGGCATGACCGACAGCGATCTGGATCTCAGCGTCTACATGCGCTCGCGGCCTGTGCTGGAAAAACGGTTCATGGGCACTTGGTCCTGGTTCCGTCTGGCCGAGGCCGGCGCAGGTAGCATCGACCCTTCGACCGGGGTCGCCGAAACCACTCTGGATATCAACGGCAACCTGATGGCGTTGCAGTTTGATGTCGCCACCCGCAGCACGCCCTTTGCGCCGCGGTTTTTCTCTCGTTTCCGTTTGCCAGTGCGTCTCTTCGAAACCTACGCCATCGAACCCACGCAATAGGGAGTGCGGGACATGCCGGATCATGATCGTGATATCAAAGGAAACGCCACAGAAGCGTTCGAAGCCGTTAGTTGGCAAGTGGCTGGGGCGCTGACGGGAGATGCCGCTATGCCGCTCATGGCCTATCTTCAGATGGTTTATGAGATGGCGCGAGAGGCGAAATCTCCGGAAGAGGAACTTGCGTCTAACCCGCAATTTATTATGAACGGGCACTCGGGCCGCGGCTCACCCAAAACCAAGGGCTATTTTGGCTATCGTAAGGGACTTTCTCTGTTTTCCTCGGCCGCAGGGTTCACAAGCAAGATTGCCTCGACTGCGACACAGGTCGATGTGGGCGGCGTACTCAAGGAAAGCAATGCGATCGGATCGTCTATCGGCCACCTGTGCAAAGTCCGCGCAACCGGTGCCCGCTATCGTCAAAGCGAAACGATTACCCGATGGGTCGATGCAGTTCAAACGGCCAAGGGCTTAAAGATTGCCGTGCGTTCAGTGGATTTGGCTGGTGCGGCCATTCCGATTGGAGCCGTCGGATTGGGCACGGGTGTCGCGAGTGCTGTGGCCAAAGCGGGAATTAAGGTGACCATCGGTGGCCTAATGGGCCGCGTCGCGATGGAGCTGCACTGGCGTGCATTCCAAGAGGTCACGATCAGTCGTGTGTTGGTGGCCCCGAATGGCAAAGCCGTGGGACCCGCGAGCGCGATCCTGTACGAGCTGTTCACCAAACGGGGCATGACCCGCATTTTCGGACAGCACGACATTGCCAACATGGTTAAGGAGCCTGCAGGATGGCTGGCCGTGCGCGACAAGCTGATGCTGATGTAATTGGCCGTTTGACCGAAGCGCTTTCAGAGTTTGGGTTGGGGCGTGATGCATTGCAAGAGCGGCTCGGTGGCCGCTCTTGGAAAGTTTTGTATTCAGGGCTGCCCCACGTCCTTAAGCTAGCGGCAGATGGCGCGGTTGACCGCTTGCACCACGAAGCGCGCTGTCTGCATGACATCGCACATCGGGAAGTTGTGATTGGTGAGCACGCGTTTTTGGTCCCTTACATCAAGGGGCATCTTTTGGTCGCCGAGACGCTTGACGAGGCTGCGCTTCGCGCTTGCCTCGCGCCTGTTCACGAGGCGGGCTACACCTTTTGCGATCTGCGCCCGTCCAACGTCATTGTCGCTGCCGGGCAGTGTCATCTGATTGATTGGGAGTTCTGCACACGCACCGGCACGAGTATTGAGGATATGTCGAGCAGACCCTATTCGTCGGGCTTTACGCACCCTGATTTGCTCTGGGCCAAGGGGGTTGTGGATCCTAGGCTAGATCACTTCTCTATGGTGCGGTTACGAGAACTGTTGCGTTAGTGTACTCTGGCAATATAACGTAGATGAGCATGTTTCTTGTAAAATTATAGTGTTAGCCAGTTCCTACAGATCGGGGAGCTTCTGCCGGGCTTCGTGCCTGATCTTCGACACAGAAACACCGCTATACCTTCGAGGTGGCCTTTCTTCAGGAGGTCAGCTTTAAATTGAGGCTCAGTCCATCTCCGCTGCGCCTCTTGCTGAGAAAAGTATCACGTGTTCTCGTGTTGACCGAAGTTATCGGCTGTTGCTCCATATCCACCGCTTATTTTCGAGCATGCTTTTTAGTTTGGATTCGAGATTAAGTCGGGCATTAGTTAATAAACCCCTGATAGGGCATCGCGACCCCTTCAAATCTCCAGATTTTGTAAGGCGCATATCGCAGTCACGCCAGTACTTTCCTCTTAGAGCGTTTCTATGAAAACTTAAATCGCGGAGGATTCCCAGAAGGCGCTGATTGTGCTTCCCTCTTCCTGGGAGGATCGGACCATGTCAGCACCTTTGCCGAAGGCGCTTCGTGCGCGTTTTCAGCGGTATATCGAGGAAGGCTTGAGCGGGCGGGCGGCGGCGTTGCGCCTGAAGCCCTCGCCGGAGACAGGCGCGCGATGGGCGCGGTCGATCCGAACGCGGGGGCATGCGGCTCCAGCGCCGCAAGGCCGTCCCAAGGGCCGGGGCAAGCTGGCACCTTATCGAGCCTTTTTTGAGGAGCTTATCGCCCAAGATCCCGACATTACTCTGTTTGAGCTGCGCGATGCGCTGGCAGCGGCGGAAGGCGTCGAGGTCCACCATTCCTCGATTGCCAGTCTGCTGTCGCGTCTCGGCTTCACATATAAAAAAAGTCGCTGGTGGCCTCCGATCGCCGTCGTGCCAAGGTAAGGCACGCACGCCAAGATTGGCAGACGCGTCGCATGCCCGCGATGCGCGGACAACCCGAACGCCTTGTCTTCATTGATGAAACTTCCGTGAAGACAAACCTCACGCGCCTGCGGGGGCGTGCCCCGCGCGGGCTGCGGCTGCAGATGAATGCGCCGTTTGGAAATTGGGGGACGCAGACATTCATCGCTGGTCTGACGGCTGATAGGCTGATCGCGCCTTGGGTGACCAAGGGCGCGATGGACGGGCCCGCCTTCGCAGCCTATGTCCGTGAGGTGCTGGTTCCTCTACCTGCCGCCATACTCCCCGGACCTGAACCCCATCGAGCAGGCCTTCTCGAAACTCAAGGCGCACCTGCGCAGGATCGGCGCAAGAACCTTCTCAGACCTCTTCGATGCCCTTGGAGACATCTGCGATATGTTCTCACCCAAAGAGTGTTGGAACTTCTTCAAGGCTGCTGGGTATGTCGCAGGTTAAAGCCGAAACGCTTTAAGAAGGCCGTTACGGGAGCGCGGAAAAGCAACGCAGTGATCTGGCGTTCTCGATGTAGGTGAAACCAGGGTTCTGTATTCTAAATCGCTCAAACTGGCATCATTCGCGGCCTTCTAGAGCTGTGTTCACGCAATGGATGGAACATCGGGTTGAAAGCCAAGACGGCGCACAGTAGACATCCTTATGATACCTAGATTGGTCATGAAACTCTCCATTGCTTTGTGTGAGCTGCTCTGTTTGGAGTCCCTTTAGAACATGCACCGGTCTGCGGATGTGAACATGAAGGAGATTGTTGGCGGCGTCATGGTTTAGCGTTTCGTCATAAAATTTATATAGTTAGGGATGACGGTACTCGAAGAATTATATCACTCTCGCAGAAACCCTGTGGTCTTTTGAGGAGAATTGCGCCCTAGAAGGGGGTAATTCCATTTCTAACTGGCTCCCTCCTCGTGGGATGTCGTAAGTCCTATTGAATTATTAAATCGCGTGCGGATAATACACATGAAAAAGGCTTTAATCACTGGCGTGACCGGTCAAGACGGCTCCTATTTGGCGGAGTTTCTTCTTGAGAAAGGGTACGAAGTGCACGGCATTAAGCGCCGTGCCTCGCTTTTCAATACTCAGCGCATCGACCAGATTTACCAAGATCCCCATGTTACCAACGCGCAGTTCAAGCTGCACTATGGTGATCTGACGGACACGTCGAACTTGACCCGTATTCTTCAGGAAGTTCAGCCCGATGAGGTTTATAACCTCGGTGCGCAGTCTCATGTCGCGGTGAGCTTCGAAGCACCTGAATACACTGCTGATGTGGACGCAACAGGGACGCTGCGCCTGCTCGAGGCGATCCGTTTCCTTGGTATGGAAAAGACAACGCGTTTCTATCAGGCCTCCACTTCCGAACTGTACGGCTTGGTGCAGGAAATCCCGCAGAAAGAAACCACCCCATTCCACCCGCGGTCGCCTTATGCCGTCGCGAAGATGTACGCCTATTGGATCACCGTGAATTACCGCGAAGCCTATGGGATGTATGCTTGCAACGGTATTCTGTTTAACCACGAAAGCCCCCGCCGCGGTGAGACCTTCGTGACGCGCAAGATCACCCGTGGTTTGGCGAACATTGCACAGGGCCTCGAGCCTTGCCTTTACATGGGCAACATCGACAGCCTTCGTGACTGGGGTCATGCCAAAGACTACGTGCGGATGCAGTGGATGATGCTGCAACAGGACGTGGCGGATGATTTTGTCATTGCGACGGGCGTTCAGTACTCGGTACGTGAGTTTATCACCTGGACCGCAAACGAGCTTGGTATTTCGGTGGAGTTCACCGGTGAGGGTGTGGAT
>NZ_JAOARZ010000024.1:0-177261 GCF_025210255.1 Donghicola sp.
ATGAAGGAGAGGCGGTGCCGACAGGCTAAGAAACGTGGTCATGCCACAAGGGTCAGACGTCGTGCACCACCCCGTCGCGGGTCCTGGCCGGGACACGTGACGGGACCACGCTACCAGATCCGGGATACAGAAGGGTCAGGACGCAGGGCAGAGACGACGTCATCGTGGTACACATATATGGCTGCGTAGCCTTCCCATTCCATGCGGTTCCCGACCCGTGTGATGCGGCCATCTCGGATCGCTTCGATGATCTCGATCGGCCGCACTTTCAGGCGCTGCGCCGATTTGGAAATATGCTCCCAGCCATGCTGTGCCTGCCGGAGCTGCTGGGCACCGATCAAGAGACTGTCCAGAAATCTCTGCCCCTGAGCCGGGTGCCAGACCGCTTTCACATCTGTCGCATCGAGGTCGGGCGCCAGAACGCCGTCCTCGACTAACAGGTTGAATTGTGAGCGCGTGGCGTTGATGGCGACAGCCATGTCCTTTGCCGTGATGAGCTCGGTCAAACTTGCCAGAATGGGCTGGGCCGCTATGGCATCGAAGACTTCCCATGCATCAGGTTTCCCCTTGTCTGCTTCAGGCACGATTTGCGCAGCGGCCAAAGCCTTGCGCAGACGCCGCTGGTCGATCCCGATCGCCTGCGCAGCCGTACGAACGGAATGCAACCGGCGCTCTGTGACAGGCTGGCCAAGAAGCTCATCGCCAGGCCCCAGCGGCCATGTCGTGGCCATATGTTCCCGCAGGATATTCTGGTACGGTGCATAGTCTGGATGGTCTTTGTAATCGTAGGCGAGCCGCTCGTAGAGCTTTGGGAAGATGGCCTTCGGTCCATCATGCGGAGAGCCGGGTTTGCGCTGCAGTTCCACGAAGGTGTCCCGGATGGCATCCTCTCCGTGACGGGCGACTTGAAAACCCATTTCGTAGAGGACCGGGCGGTCCTCTGGTGCGATGCGTGACTGGGGAATATCCTCAAGGCGCAATCGTGCCGCACCAAGCAGATGACAGAAATTGGAGGCTGCGTGTAGCGGATGCCCATCCAGCCAACTCGCTGGGAATTCGGTGCCCGCCAATCGGGCCTCGATCCACTGATCGAAATCGAACAGCTTCCGCGGATTGCCGTCGAGACTCCCGGACAAGATATTGTCTTTGATCGCCTCAAGAAGAGGCGCACTGTCGAACCTCTTGAGTGGGCTTGGCTCGCGCCACAACGGAATCAGCGCACTTTGATGGATGAAACAGACCGACACATGCGGGACCAGCCAATGCCCTCGCATCTTCATTTCGCCGGTCTGTTGAAAGTCCTCCCTGAAACACTGCGGGCATCCGCGCATGACTGGCGTTTGAAGATCTTTGGTCGGGAAACTATGCCCCCTAAACACCCTTGTTCCCTTGCCGACCAACTGCGGTGACCAAGCTCGGATGTCCGATGGGAGCTCCTCTCCATGCTCGGCGAGGATTGCGATAGCATCATCCGTATTCTGGAGAACTGCCGTGAGCGACGTGCCCTTGTCCACGCAAAACGTTGTAGCATCCACCCAGAAGTGGGCAGCGCGACGGGAGATCCAGGATGCGACGGTCTCTCTTGAGGGGGGCTGTGCGAGCATGGTCAGTCGATCTTCTGAGGCTTACTCCCAGATATGCCAGAGAAAAACGAATGCAAATGGTCATCCACTTCCTAGGCACTTATTGTCTCATCGCCGGAGTGTGATCCCATCCATTACAACCGGCCCATACGTGCCAGACGTCCGGCGACCAGTCGCGGTGTGCAGCTTCACCAGACCGGACTTTCGAGGCCTCCCGCAGCATTTCTGACAGTCCAAGGTCGGCAATGCGCAGATAGCGCCTTTGCAAAGTCGGGGTGATCGAACGCGACTTCTGGCCTGACCGGCCCTAAAGCGGCGCTGTTGCACAAATCGGGGTCTGAGCGTGGCTCCCCTTTCCCCCGGACGGACCTATCCTACGGGCTCTGTGACGGGTAAGCCGAGGGTGGTGTAGCCATTGAGCACGGCGATACGCACTTGCAGCTCTGCGACCTGGCGGTCGAAGTCTCGGGCCATCAGGGATTGGCCGAGCAGCTTGATGCAATTCATCTTGGCCTCGACGCGACTCCGGCGGTGGTATCCGCTCCACCGTCGCCAGATGGCACGACCCAGATACTTTGAGGCGCGCAGGGCTTCGTTTCGAGCGACGGCACCAGAGCTTGTCGGTTTCCACGCCTTCGCGTTCTTGCGGGGCGGGATGACAGCAGCGGCGTCACGGGCAGCGATTGCCTCGTGGCATTTGCGGGTGTCATAGGCGCCGTCGGCAGTCACGGATCCGATCTCTTCGTCTGCCGGGATCTGATCGAGCAGGTCAGGCAGGACGGGTGCGACACCGATTTTTCTGCCCGTGACCTCGACGGCCCGCACCTCCAGCGTTTCCTCATCAATGGCGATATGTATTTTGCGCCAGATACGTCGTTTGGGGCCTCCGTGCTTGCGAGCGTTCCACTCGCCTTCACCCTCGGCCTTGATGCCGGTGCTATCGATCAGTAGGTTCAGTGGACCTGTACCGCCGCGATAGGGGATGCTGACGTTCAGGGTCTTCTGGCGGCGGCATAGGGTGCTGAAGTCCGGCACGGCCCAGTCCATCCCGACCAGCCGAAGAAGGCTCTGCATGAAGCCTGTCGTCTGTCTCAGCGGCATGCCGAACAGCACCTTCATGGTCAAGCAAGTCTGGATCGCGGCATCGCTGAAACTCGGCTGCCGCCCACGTTTCCCGGTCGGACGGGGCTTCCACACCATGTCGGGATCGAACCAGATCGTCAGCGAACCGCGCCGCCTCAGTTCTTCATTGTAAGCCGACCAATTTGTGGTCTTGTACTTCGTAGGGGTCCAACTGCTCATGCTATCCAGCTATCATGCTGGATTCATGTGGTGAATCCCTCAACCGATTTGCGCAACAAAGCCGATCCTAGGAAAAACTATTTCCTATAGTTTTCGCATTCCAGACCGGAGGCCTTGGAAAAGGTACGGTGGAATTTGGAAAGCTGACGCTATTACCCATCAGAGAAAATCCAATGATTTCAATGGGCCATTTTGGCGCTTTGGAAAAATTAAGGTGTAACTGACACTCCCTCTTGCACCTGATGCGCGATCCAAAGACAAAGAGGGCGGATCAAAAGGCAGGTTGACCGGCATAGACGGCGCTTTGTAACCCGTGCTATCGCTTGGAAAACCAAGAAATCGGGCACTCATGACGGCACTCAAGGAATATCAGCGGCTAGAAGCCGTTGGGATATGGCGTGAAAACCCAAAATCCCAGCGGCACAATGTCGTGGTGTCGTTGGGTGACGCAACTATTGTGATCATGGACATGCAAAGCCGTCCTTTGACTCATTGGTCCATTCCTGCGGTAGAACGCGCCAACCCCGGCGTCTTGCCCGCGGTCTACCATCCCGATGGCGATCCCAGCGAAACGCTCGAAATTGCCGCCGATGAAATCATGATGATCGAGGCGATCGAAAAGTTGCGTAGTGCAATCGATCGGTCCCGCCCGAAACAGGGACGTCTGCGGTGGGGCTTCCTTACCGCGCTTGCTGCGGGGCTGATCGCACTCTCGACGCTCTGGTTGCCGGACGCTTTGCGAGCCCATGCGACCAACGTCGTGCCCCGCGTGAAGCGGGCCGAGATTGGCACCGCTCTGGTTAACCGCGTCATGCGGATCACCGGTCCGGAATGCCGCGACAGCCTTGGGGCACCTGCTCTGAACCGGCTGGGGGCCAAGCTGTTGGACTCTACGCCGCGGCGCAGGCTGATGATCATTCCAGGCGGACCCCGCCGCGCCTTTCACCTACCGGGCGGCGCGATCCTGCTGCACAAAACGCTGGTCGAGGATTACGAAGATCCGAACGTCATGGCAGGCTTTGCTCTGGCAGAAAAGCTGCGCGCAGGACGCAAGGACCCTCTGGCCGCAGTTCTGGAGCACAGCAATCTGCTGGCCGTCACGCAACTGCTGACCACAGGCAGCCTGCCGACCAGCGCGCTGGATGCCTATGCCGAGTATATCCTGAGTGCCGCGCCAGATCCGATTGACGCCGACCGCCTGATCGCAGCCTTCAAGGACAAAGGCGTCGCGACGACACCCTATGCACGTGTTCTGGGATCAGAGGACCCGACGACAGACACGCTGATCGCGCGTGACCCCTATGCAAATGAAATGTCCCCGCAACTGCTAAGCGACGGGGACTGGATAAGCATTCAAGGCATCTGCCAGCGATAAGCTCAGCGGATATAGGCGTCCGAAAAACCTGCTTTGCGTGCGGAGGCGAGTGTCTGTTGTAGCGTGCCGCCGGGGACAGCGCCGACCATCACCACCTGCTGACCATTCCGCATGTTCAACACTCGCACGGGGAACCCTGCAGCTTGGAACCGGCCAGCGGTGCGTTGAGCGTTGGCCGCGACCGAGAATGTCGCCACTTGTACGTAGCGGCCTGCCCCTTGGGGGACAGTAGGCGCAGGCGTTGCGACCTGAACAGCCTGGGCTGTGCGATCAGAGCGCAGGTTACGCGGCGTTTTAGTATCCCAAACCTGATTGCTCTGCGCGTTGCCTTGAGCCGTGCGCGGGCCGCGATACGGGTTCAAGCGGTCATCCTGCCACACGCGGACGTAGCCCTTTGGCGGAGTGGGCAGCGGCTGGTTGGCGCCACCAACGCTTAGAACTTTGACCGGAGCTGCGGATTGCGGGCCGCAGCGCACACCATCGGCGTTGGTGTATTGCGCGCTCACGCCTTGCCGCTCGGGACATACGCTGGTCGCAGCCGTGGGCCGAGGCGCAGGGGCAGCAGCGGTTCTAACCGCCTGCCCCGAAGTGACGGATGTCGGCGCAAGAACCGTCGCTGGCGCAGCAACCGTCGGGCGTGCCACTACCGTGCTGGCAACTGTTGCCATCGGCGCATCACGCGACGTGCGAGTCGTTGTGGCAGGTGCTGTTGTCTTGGGGCCTGAGAAGACCGTGGGCGCAGGCGCTGGGCTCGGCTTGGCGCGCGCCACCTTGGGCGCAGGTGTCGGCGCGGGCTCGGCCACGGCTGCTGCGCGGGCAGGCTGCGGCGCGGGCTTGGCTTGCGTCGGGGTGGGTGTGGGGGCTGCAGGTGCCTCGACCGTTTGGGTCGGCGTGCGGAAAGTTGGCTGAAGCCCGCAAACCTGATCACGGTTGCGGGTCATACGAGGCACCCAGTCCACAGTCGGGCCGACGCCCACGCGAATGTAGGCACAGCCTTTGTTGTCAACGAACTGGCGTCCCTCGAAATCAGAGGGCGGAAAGTTGACGGGTGTCTGCGCCAGAGCAGCACCCGAGGACAGCAAACATGCGGTGGCAGCCGCAAAGAGCTTATTCATTCTAAACCCCCAGTAACACTGTGCACAGATTGCACAGTGGTTGGGGGTAACGCAATAACTACCACATCACTTAGTGCCAAACATCCTGTCTCCGGCGTCGCCAAGACCCGGAACGATGTATCCGTGTTCATTCAGACGCTCATCCAGCGAGGCTGTGACGATCGGAACATCAGGGTGCGCCTTGCGCATTGTTTCCACACCCTCTGGCGCAGCCAAAAGGCACATGAAACGGATGTTCTTGGCCCCTGCCTTCTTTAGCATATCGATGGCGGCGACGGCCGAGTTTCCGGTTGCCAGCATGGGGTCCACGGCAATCACCAGACGTTCGCCCATCGCTTCGGGCACCTTGAAATAGTACTCCACCGGCTCCAGTGTTTCCTCATCGCGATACAGTCCGACAAAGCCGACGCGCGCAGAGGGTACCAGTTCGAGAACGCCGTCCAACAGGCCATTACCTGCCCGCAGGATTGAAATCAGGGCCAGTTTCTTGCCATCCAAAACCGGCGCTTCCATCGGACACAAAGGGGTTTCGATGGTCTCTTTGGTCATCTCCAGATTACGCGTGATCTCGTAGGCCAAGAGCTGGCTGATCTCGCGCAGGAGTTGCCGAAAGACACCTGTGGGTGTTCCCACTTTGCGCATATGGGTCAGCTTGTGCTGGACCAGCGGGTGATCGACGACAGTCAGGTGGGGCGGGTTGGATTGGTCGATCAAAATGCGTCCTCCAGTCGTTTGGTCAGCGCGTCTTTGGTGGCTGCATCGCAGAAAGCAGCCGCAACGGCATTGAGGGTTATTTCTTTGAAATGGCGGGTGTCCCAGCCAAAGGTTTCTGTCAGTCCGGCGTACTCTTGCTGCATCGTTGTGTGGAAGAAAGGCGGATCGTCAGTCGATACCGTGACTTTCACACCATAAGCGCGAAGCCGCTCAATCGGGTGGCTTTTTAGATCGGGGTACACGCCAAGCGCGACATTTGAGCCCGGGCAAACCTCGAGCGTGATTTCCCGTTCGGCCAGATGTTCGACGAGTCGCATATCCTCGATGCAGCGTACGCCGTGGCCGATGCGGGTGACTTTCAGATCGTCGATGGCATCGCGCACCTCTTGGGGGCCGCGCCACTCACCTGCGTGTGTGGTCAGGCCTAACCTAGCCTCGCGGGCGCAGTCATAAGCCCACATAAAGTCCCGCTGGTGGCCCGCGTTTTCATCGCCGCCCATGCCAAAGCCGGTCACGAAATCACCGGCTGTTTCGGCGGCGCAGATCGCGGTTAGCTTGGCTTTGTCCGGTCCGAAATGGCGGATGCAGGTCACGACGCCGCGCATGGCGATCCCATATTTCTTTTCAGCCTCGGCAGCACCGTCCTGAATGGCGTGCAAGTATTCGGTCCACGCGCCCACGTCCGCCCCGCCACAAAATTCGGGCGACAGGAAGCTCTCCATATAGATGACGCCATTCTCAGCAGCATTCTCGAGCACCGACAAGGTCAGGCGGCGAAAATCCTCGGGGGATTTCAGAACCGTGGTCGCAGCCTCGTAGACCTGTAGGAATTCGAGGAACCCTTTGTACTTGTAGGCCCCGCGCGCGTCGAAAATCCCGCTGATGTCAGTTTTCTTTTCGAACGCCAGTTGGCGGATAAAGCCCGGCTGCGCGGCCCCTTCGATGTGGGTGTGCAGTTCGACCTTGGGCAGGTTGACTGGCGGATGTTCCATCTCTTCTTCTGTCATACAAAGCTCCTTCCCGGCCCTTGGGCGGGGACATTCAAATGTGCCGCGATACTGGCAGCCACATCGGCGAAAGCAACCTGTCCGATAGGCTTCGGCCCAAGGCCATAGCCCAGCACCGGCACCCTTTCACGAGTGTGGTCAGTGCCGTGCCATGTTGGATCATTGCCATGATCGGCCGTGATAATCAGCAAGTCGCCCTCGCGCAGGCGCGGCAAGATCGCCCCAATCCGCGCGTCGAACCACTCCAGCGCACGGGCATAGCCGGACACGTCGCGGCGGTGGCCATACAGGCTGTCGAACTCGACAAAGTTAGCAAAGGTCAGACTGCCTTCGGGCGCATCATCAACCAGCCGGTCCAGATGGTCCATCAGCTGCGCATCGCTGCCTTTGTGCAGTTGGGTGATCCCCTGCATTGAAAAGATGTCGCCAATCTTGCCCACGCCGATCACTTCGCGCCCTGCCCCGCTGACCCAATTGCACAGGGTCGGGCTTGGCGGCGCGAGCGCGAAATCCTTGCGGTTGGTCGTGCGGGTGTAGCCTGTTGCGGCATCTCCGATGAACGGCCGCGCAATCACGCGGCCAATCTTCATCTCGTGCAATATCGGCGCGATGTCCGCGCACAGCTTTAGCAGACGTTCTAGACCGAAATGCTCTTCGTGCGCGGCGATTTGGAACACGCTGTCGGCAGAGGTGTAGCAAATCGGCTGTCCGGTTCGGATATGCTCTTCGGCCAGTTTGTCGATGATCGCTGTCCCGCTCGCGTGGCAGTTGCCAAGGATACCATCGGTGCCCGCCGCTTTGGCGACCTCTGCGACCAGATCACTTGGAAACGCAGGAACGGTGTCGGGAAAATACGTCCAGTCCCAAGGCACTGGCACCCCCGCCAACTCCCAGTGGCCGCTCGGGGTATCCTTGCCACGGCTGATCTCGGTCGCCGAACCCCACAGACCAGAAGGCACTGCGCCAAGACCCTCTGCCCGTGCGCCGCTTGCCAATTGAACCGCGGCAGACAAGCCTAGCGCGTCCAGTACGGGCGACGCCAGCGGTCCACTCCGTCCCTCTTCGGCGCGGCCAGCGGCACAGGCTTCGGCGATATGCGCCAGGGTATTCGCGCCGGCATCCGGAAGATCGCCGTTATAGAATTGATCCGCATCCGGCGCGCCGCCGATCCCGACCGAGTCCATTACCACCAGAAATGCGCGGGTCATGCGGTGATCCTCTCGACAACCAAAGGCGCGGGGTCGACCGCTTCGCCGATTTGCACCGCCGCAAGCACAACCTGCGCCGCGCGGTCTGCTTCGGCCTCGGTCCGCGCATGGATGCGAGCGATTGGGGCGCCGCGATCCAGCCGCTGCCCCAACCGCACCATGTCCGATATTCCGACTGATGGGTCGACCTGATCCGTCTCGACCAACCGGCCGCCACCTAATGCGACTACGGCAGACCCCAACGCCTTGCCGTCCATGGCAGTCACAACGCCCGCCTCGGGCGTGTACACCTCTTGGATCACGGTCGCTTCGTGCAACAAGGCAGCCCACTCGCTGGCGAATCGGCGCGGCCCGCCTTGGGCTGCGATCATCCGCTCGAAAACCTCGGCCGCTGCGCCACTGGTGACCACGGTTTGCATCTGGATGATTCCCTGCGCGACAGTCTGTGCCAATCCGCCAGACACCAAAACCTCGGCGCCCAAAGCACAGGACAGATCAAAGAGCGGCCCACGCGCAGCGCCTGTCAAAACCGCCATCGCCTCGGCAATTTCTAAAGCGTTACCCATGGCGGAGGCCAACGGTTGGTTCATGTCAGAGATCAGGGCAGTCGTTGGACACCCAGCCGCATTTGCGGTGCTCACAAGAGACTGCGCTAGGTCTCGCGCGGCCTCGGGCGATGTCATGAACGCGCCCGTGCCCCACTTTACATCCAGCACCAGTGCGCCAAGCCCTGCCGCCAGTTTTTTGGACAGGATCGAGGCCGTGATCAGATCAAGGCTATCCACGGTCGAGGTCACATCCCGTACCGCATAGAGCCGTTTGTCCGCAGGCGCGATGCGCCCCGTTGCCCCGACAATCGCGCAGCCCACTTCTGCGACCTGACGGCGCAATCGCGCCTCGGACAGATCGGTGCGCAGATCGGGGATCGCCTCCAGCTTGTCCAGTGTTCCGCCAGTGTGCCCTAGCCCGCGGCCAGAGATCATTGGCACATACGCCCCGCACGCCACGAGCGCAGGCGCGATGATCAGGCTGGTGCAATCCCCCAGCCCGCCCGTCGAGTGTTTGTCCAGCACCGGCCCGTTCAAATTCCACTGCAGACTGTCGCCGCTGTCACGCATGGCCAAAGTCAGCGCGACGCGCCCCTCTTGCCCCAGCGCGCCAAGACATACGCCCATCGCAAATGCGCCAGCCTGTGCATCGCTGACCTCGCCAGTGCCAAGCCCGAGCGCAAAGGCGCGCAGGTCTTCTGGCGCGGGCACACGGCCCGCCCGCAGGTCAGACAGCAGACCGCGGGTGTCCATCAGGTGCGTTCCATGTGGCTTGCGTCGAACATGCCCGGCAGCAAATCTCCGATCGTGGTTTTGAATTCCGCGCCATCTAGTGTGGCCAGCGTCACCGGCGTATCGACCTTGCCAAACTCGGCCAGTTTCTGACGGCAGCCACCGCAGGGCGGCACGGGCGTCGGGCTGTCCGCGATCACATAAACCTCGGCGATGTCGCGGCTGCCGCCCGCTGCGCACATGGCCGCGATCGCGCCCGCTTCGGCGCAGGTCCCCTCGGGATAGGCGATATTCTCGACGTTGCAGCCTTGATGCACGATGTCATCGTTGGCCCGAACGGCCGCCCCGACCTTGAAATTCGAATAGGGCGCATAGGCATTTTCACGCACTTTCATCGCATCATCGCGCAGGGACATCGGGGCTCTCCACCGTTTGATCAAATGGTCAAAGGCAGTGAACCGTGTCGCACCGAAATTGGCAAGTGCCTGACCGGCGGAACCACGCCACGTCACCGCCTTTTTGCGGCAGTGCGGCGAAGGTTTTACAATTCGCCATCTTTAAACGTGACAGAAAATAGTTTAACGCTAAACAAAAATTCCCAAAGGGGACGCGTCATGTCAGAGCAACAGAATGAAACGCTGCGTCAGGCAGCTCTGTTTTATCACGAACATCCCAAGCCCGGTAAGCTTGAAATTCGCGCAACCAAACCGATGGCCAACGGCCGCGACCTGAGCCGCGCCTACTCGCCCGGCGTCGCCGAAGCCTGCCTCGAGATCAAGGAAGACGCGCAGAACGCCGCCCGCTACACATCCAAGGGCAACCTGGTGGCAGTGATTTCAAACGGCACCGCAGTTCTGGGCCTGGGAAATATCGGCGCGCTGGCATCAAAGCCCGTGATGGAAGGCAAAGCCGTCCTCTTTAAAAAGTTCGCGAACATTGATGCCTTCGACATCGAGGTAAACGAAAGCGACCCCGAGAAGCTGGCTGACATCGTGTGCTCGCTGGAGCCGACGTTTGGCGCCGTGAATCTCGAGGACATCAAAGCCCCCGACTGCTTTATCGTCGAGAAAATCTGCCGCGAGCGGATGAACATCCCCGTCTTCCACGACGACCAGCACGGCACCGCGATCGTTGTCGGTGCAGCCGCCACGAACGCGCTGCACGTGGCGGGCAAGAATTTCGAAGACATCAAGATCGTCTCGACCGGCGGCGGCGCGGCAGGTATAGCTTGTCTGAACATGCTGCTGAAGCTGGGTGTGAAACGCGAGAACGTCTGGCTCTGCGACATTCATGGTCTGGTGTACGAAGGGCGCGATGTGGACATGAACCCACAGAAGGCAGCCTTTGCCCAGAAGTCTGACCTGCGCACTTTGGAAGACGTGATTGATGGCGCGGATATGTTCCTTGGCCTGTCGGGCCCGAACGTGCTGAAGCCCGAGATGGTCTCGAAGATGACCAAGCAGCCGATCATCTTTGCTCTGGCGAACCCCAACCCCGAAATCCTGCCCGATTTGGCACGCGAAGTGGCCCCTGACGCGATCATCGCGACGGGCCGCAGCGACTTCCCCAATCAGGTGAACAACGTCCTGTGTTTCCCGTTCATCTTCCGCGGTGCGCTGGACGTGGGCGCGACCGAGATCAACGACGAGATGCAGCTGGCCTGCATTGACGGCATCGCCGCCCTTGCCCGCGCTACCACCAGCGCAGAGGCTGCCGCCGCCTATCAGGGCGAGCAGCTGACCTTTGGCGCGGACTACCTGATCCCAAAACCGTTCGACCCGCGTTTGGTAGGCGTCGTCTCCAGCTCGGTTGCCAAGGCCGCGATGGCAACCGGCGTAGCGACCCGACCACTGGATGATATTGAGGCCTACAAAGAGCGTCTGAACCAGTCCGTGTTCAAATCCGCTCTGCTAATGCGCCCCGTGTTCGACGCCGCCCGCTCGGCCTCGCGCAGCATCGTCTTTGCCGAGGGCGAGGACGAGCGCGTCTTGCGTGCCGCCCAAGCGATCCTCGAAGAAACCACCGAGAAACCGATCTTGATCGGTCGCCCCGAAGTGGTCGAGATGCGCTGCGAGCGTATGGGCCTGAACATTCGCCACGGACGCGACTTTGATTTGGTGAACCCCGAGAACGACCCGCGCTATCGGGATTACTGGGAGACCTATCACCAGATTATGTGCCGCGACGGCGTCACCCCCGATCTGGCGCGAGCGATCATGCGCACCAACTCCACCGCGATTGCCGCCGTCATGGTGCAGCGCGGCGAAGCAGACAGCATGATCTGCGGCACGTTCGGCGAATACCGCTGGCACCTGAAATACGTGGAGCAGATCCTCGGCAGCAAGAAGCACCGCCCCCACGGTGCCCTGTCGATGATGATCCTAGAGGACGGCCCGCTATTCATCGCGGATACCCACGTCCGCTCGGAGCCCACACCCGAAGAGATCGCGCAGTCCGTCATCGGCGCGGCGCGTCACGTCAAACGCTTTGGCTTGACCCCACGCATCGCGCTCTGCGCCCAGTCACAATTTGGCTCGACCAACTGTGATACTGGCCAGCGCATCCGCGCCGCGATCGACATTCTGGACAGCTTGCCGCGCGACTTCATCTACGAAGGCGAGATGAACATTGACGCCGCGCTGGACCCCGAGCTCTGCGCGCGCGTGTTCCCGCAGAACCGTCTGCAAGGCGCGGCGAACGTGCTGGTCTTTGGCCATGCAGATGCAGCATCAGGCGTGCGCAACATCCTCAAGATGAAGGGCGGCGGACTTGAAGTGGGCCCAATCCTGATGGGCATGGGCAACCGCGCCCATATCGTGAACCACTCGATCAGTTCGCGCGGGTTGCTGAACATGGCTGCGATCGCGGGAACACCTGTAGCGCACTACGGTTAACCCGATAGCCCGAATTCACCAATGGACAGCACCGGCCCGCCGGTGCTGTTCTCGTTTAGGGTCAGGTGATTCTCTGAACACACGCGGATTTGCAGCCCCACGGGGCTGAGGTTTGCAAATTGACAGATTTCTGACCGCACAGCTGAAAAGTTGAAAAGGGTTTGCAAACCACATGATGCTGCACCTGCGGCATTTTGCAAATTCGACCCAATGTTGACGGTAACGCGCTTGCCCAAACGCCCCTCGGTGCCCTAGCACTTTGGCGGAGGAGAATTTGGAGGAGCACGGCATGGGCTATCAGGATATTTACAAGAGCTGGCAGGACGACCCCGAGGGGTTTTGGATGGCTCAGGCCGAGGCGATTGACTGGGACCAGAAGCCCACCAAAGCTTTGCACGACGACAATGCCCCCCTGTACGAGTGGTTTGCGGATGCCAAGGTAAACACCTGTTGGAACGCCGTAGACCGCCACGTCGAGGCAGGCCGTGGCGACCAGACCGCGATCATCTATGACAGCCCCGTCACCCACACCAAGCGCGAGATCAGCTACTTCGAACTGCGCAACCGCGTCGCTGGCTTGGCCGGTGCACTGCGCGCCAAGGGCGTCGAAAAGGGTGATCGCGTCATCATCTACATGCCCATGATCCCCGAGGCGCTCGAGGCCATGCTGGCCTGCGCCCGTATCGGTGCGATCCATTCAGTCGTGTTCGGCGGCTTTGCCGCGAACGAACTGGCGGTCCGGATCGACGATGCAAAACCCAAGGCGATCATCGCAGCGTCCTGCGGGATCGAGCCCGGCCGCGTGGTTCACTACAAGCCCCTGCTCGACGGCGCGATTGAACTGGCGCAGCACAAGCCCGACTTCTGCGTGATTTTCCAGCGCGAACAAGAAGTCGCCCATCTGGAAGAGGGCCGCGACTACAACTGGCACGGCTTCCAATACGGCGTCGAGCCTGCGGAATGCGTTCCGGTCGAGGGCAATCACCCCGCCTATATCCTTTATACGTCGGGCACTACGGGCCAACCCAAAGGCGTGATGCGTCCCACCGCAGGCCATCTGGTCGCGCTGAACTGGACCATGAAGAACATTTATAACGTCGAGCCCGGCGAAGTCTTCTGGGCCGCATCGGACGTGGGTTGGGTCGTGGGTCACAGCTATATCTGCTACGGCCCGCTGATCACCGGCAACACCACCATCGTGTTCGAGGGCAAGCCCATTGGCACCCCAGACGCAGGCACCTTCTGGCGCATCATCGACGAGCATAAGGTCAAATCGTTCTTCACCGCGCCGACCGCCTTCCGCGCCGTGCGCCGCGAAGACCCGACCGGCGAGTTCATCAAGAAGTACGACCTGAGCGGACTGCGCGCCGTATATCTGGCGGGCGAACGCGCGGACCCCGCGACCATCGAATGGGCCCAGGAAAAGCTGAATGTTCCGATCATTGACCACTGGTGGCAGACCGAAACAGGTTGGGCGATCGCCGCGAACCCGCTGGGGATTGAAGAGCTGCCTGTCAAACTCGGCAGCCCCTCGGTTCCGATGCCCGGCTACGATGTGCAAATTCTGGACGAGGCCGGTCATCCGGTCGAGGCAGGCACCCTTGGCGCGATCGCGATCAAGCTGCCCCTGCCCCCCGGTACCCTGCCGAACCTGTGGAACGCCGAAGAGCGCTTCAAGAAGAGCTACCTGAACACCTTCCCCGGCTACTACGAAACCGGCGACGCGGGCATGAAGGACGAGGACGGCTACCTCTATATCATGGCGCGCACCGATGACGTGATCAACGTCGCGGGCCACCGTCTGTCCACCGGCGGCATGGAAGAGGTCCTGGCCAGCCACCCCGACGTCGCCGAATGCGCGGTGATCGGCGTGGCGGACGAACTGAAGGGCCAGCTGCCCCTTGGCTTCCTGTGCCTGAATTCCGGCTGCGACCGCGACCACGCGGATGTGGTCAAGGAATGCGTCAAGCTGGTCCGTGACAAGATCGGCCCCGTGGCTGCCTTCAAACTGGCTGTCGTCGTGGACCGCCTGCCCAAGACCCGCTCGGGCAAGATCCTGCGCGGCACCATGGTCAAGATCGCAGACGGCGAAGAGTTCAAGATGCCCGCCACCATCGACGACCCCGCGATCCTCGACGAGATTGCGACGTCTCTGAAAACGCTCGGCTATCCGGCCAGCTAAGGCATCGAAGATTGGACAAAGGCCACCCCATTACAGGGTGGCCTTTTTCGTTTACCCGTGGGCGCGCTCGCCATGGTGATGCTCATGATGATCCCCGTGATCAGTCATCCGCGGGTCCATCATGCATTCCTTAATGCCGTGACGGATCAGCCAAAGGTTCACCGGCCACGCCGCCACCAGACCGCAACTGAGCGACAATACCAACGAAGACCAGAACAGCGGCTGATGCGGTCCGGCGTTGCCTGCCACCAACAGATCGACAGTGATCGCCACAACCTCCATCACAAAAATACTGGGCGTCTCGGAAATCACTGCGTCCTTCAGCGCCGATTTCAGCCCGACCCCGTCTTGCAACAGCGGCCCAACTGTCAGCGCATAGCCCGCTACATAGGCCAGCATAAATGTCACCAGAACGACCACCCACTGGCTCGCCCCAAAAATGCCGACGGTGATCAGCAGACCCGTCAGTTCCCCCAGCCCGCAACCAGAATAGCAGTGCGCAACCGACCGGAAGGCCCGGCGATAGTCGCCGTCATCCGAAATCTCTTTGCGGCCCGAGAACCAGTAGATCGTCAGACCGATCGGCCCCGAGTACAGCACCGTGAAGCTCCAAACGAGCTTCATCAGGGACATCAGGTGACTGTTGTTCCCATAGAGGTCGATTTGCAGAACGATCTGAGAAACGACCACGAGGCAGCCCCACGTGACGAGAAACGTCGGGGATGACAAAGGCGTCACGAGTCCGTCCAAAATGCTCTCCTGAAAAATATTTCAGGAAGCCGACGGAAGCCTTAGACGAATTGTTCCCGGATCAGGCGCTCTTCCAGACCATGGCCCGGATCGAACAGGATCTTGTGTTTGATTTCTGGCGCGACGTGGATCTCGACCGAGGCGACGTTGGTGACGGACGCCGAATCTGCATCCGCCATGACCGGACGTTTCCCCGAATCAATTACATCGAACCGGACGACGGCCCGCTTGGGCAGGAGCGCCCCGCGCCACCGCCTGGGACGAAACGGCGCAATCGCCGTCAGCGCCAAAACGTCTGCGCCAATCGGCAGGATCGGACCATGCGCCGAATAGTTGTACGCGGTCGACCCCGCTGGCGTGGCGACCAGCGCGCCATCGCAGACCAATTCTTTCATCCGCAACCGTCCGTCGATCGTGATTCGCAACTTGGCCGCCTGAGGACCATTCCGGATCAAAGAGACCTCGTTGATGGCCAAAGCCTCGTGCTCTTCTCCGTCAACGGTCACAGCTTTCATGGCCAAGGGATTGATGATCTCTTCTTCGGCGCGCGCCAGACGGCCGGGCAAATCCGCCTCGGAATATTCGTTCATCAGAAAGCCAACCGTGCCGCGGTTCATCCCGTAAACAGGCGCGGGCAGGTCTTGGGTCGCGTGCAAGGTCTGCAGCATAAACCCGTCGCCTCCCAAGGCGACGATCACATCGGCCTCTTCCAAAGGGACCTCTCCATAACGGCGCACCAAAGCCTCTTTGGCGGATTGCGCAATCGGGGCGGAACTGGCGCTAAAAGCAATTCGGATCGTCATACCCTGTTTCCTGAAGGAGAGGTCGGTTCCGAAACAACCACAAGTTTCCCCGAAGTGCCAGCATTGCCGCGGCCAAGATGCACTAGGTCGTTTTACGATCTTTGCCTTCGTGACACTTTCCTATAGGAACAGCGCCAATCACATCCTTTGGCTTCGGAGGCACCCATGAACGCCCCTCACCGTGACAATGGCTTTTTCACTGAATCGCTGGAATCCCGCGACGCTGACCTGTTCGGCGCGATCCGTCAGGAACTGGGTCGCCAGCGCGACGAGATCGAACTGATCGCGTCCGAGAACATCGTATCGGCTGCTGTGCTCGAAGCACAGGGTTCGGTCATGACCAACAAGTACGCCGAAGGCTACCCGGGTCGCCGCTACTACGGTGGCTGCCAATACGTCGACATCGCCGAAAACCTGGCGATCGACCGCGCCAAGCAGCTGTTCGGCTGTGAGTTCGCCAACGTCCAGCCCAACTCGGGCTCGCAGGCCAACCAAGGCGTGTTCCAAGCGCTGATCAAACCCGGCGACACCATTCTGGGCATGAGCCTTGATGCCGGTGGTCACCTGACCCACGGCGCCAAGCCGAACCAGTCGGGCAAGTGGTTCAACGCAGTCCAGTACGGTGTAACCCGTCAGACCCTCGACGTGGACTACGACCAGATCCAGGAACTGGCCAACGAGCACAAGCCCGCCCTGATCGTGGCTGGTGGCTCGGCGATCCCCCGTCAGCTGGACTTCGCGAAATTCCGTGAAATCGCGGACAGCGTTGGCGCCTACCTGATGGCAGACATCGCGCACTTTGCGGGTCTTGTGGCTGCAGGCGAATACCCCAACCCCTTCCCCCACGTGCACGTTGCGACCACCACCACCCACAAGACCCTGCGCGGTCCCCGTGGCGGCATGATCCTGACCAACGACGAAGCCATCGCCAAGAAAGTGAACTCGGCGATCTTCCCCGGCATTCAGGGCGGCCCCCTGATGCACGTGATCGCGGCCAAAGCGGTCGCCTTCGGCGAAGCGCTGCGTCCCGACTTCAAAGAGTACCAGAAGCAGGTCATCAAGAACGCTCAGGCATTGGCTGACGAGCTGCACAAGGGCGGCGTGGACACCGTGACCCACGGCACCGACACGCACCTGTTGCTCGTTGACCTGCGCCCCAAAGGCGTGAAGGGCAACGCGACCGAGGCCGCTCTGGGCCGCGCGCACATCACATGCAACAAGAACGGTGTTCCATTCGACGACGAAAAGCCCACCATCACCAGCGGCATCCGTCTGGGCTCGCCCGCCGGCACGACCCGTGGCTTCGGTGAGGAAGAGTTCCGTCAGATCGGCAAATGGATCATTGAAGTTGTCGACGGTCTGGCTGCAAACGGCGAAGAGGGCAACGGCGAAGTCGAAGCCAAGGTCCGCGGCGAAGTCGCAGAACTCTGCGCACGCTTCCCGATGTACCCGAACCTCTAATCTAGCGGAGCGCGGGCACGCCCGCGCGCTCGATTGGTTTTCAGGCCGCCTTACGGGGCGGCCTTTTTATTTAAGTATTTGAAGGCAAAAAGACGCGAAAACCCGCCCTTCTTTTTGCGATAAATACTCAAGTCACGACCGTGGTTTCACGCGCAACGTCGGATCAGCTTGGCGCGGATCGTCGGGCCAAGGGTGTTTGGGATAGCGCCCGCGCATGTCTTTCCGCACATCTTCGTAGGAGGAATCCCAGAAGCCGGGGATATCCATCGTCGTTTGAACGGGACGCCGGGCGGGAGAGAGCAGCGTCACGCGCAAAGGCTGCCCTGCCACTGTCGGATGGGTCGTTTGGCCGAACATCTCTTGCAGGCGCAATTCGATTGCAGGGTGCTCTCCGCTATAGTCGATCGGAATTTGTCGACCGAGGGGCGTGGTGAAATGGGCTGGCGTCTTTTGATCCAGCGCCTGCATCTGAGCATAGTCGAGCCGCGCTCGCAGCGCGGGGAGCATGTCGAAGTTCTTCCACGCGCCGGACGTTTTCACACCTGTCAGATAGGGTAGCAACCACTCTTCAGCATCGGCCAATAGGTCGGCATCCTTCATCGAGGGCAGGCTCGGGTCCTGAGGGCGAGCGAGTTCCACGCGGGCGGCGAACCGACGGGCAGCGTCGGTCCATGGCAGGGGCAGTTGGCGCACACCATCCAGCATAGCGCGGGCGACTAGGGCGGGGTCCGGGTTCTGCCAGATGCGGTCGTCCAGCGCGATGGCGCCGAGGCGTTCTTGCTTCCGGGCGATCACGCGGCCCTCTCGGGGGGACCATTCGCAAATGTCTTGCCACGCGATGCGGTCTGCGAACAGGGCACGCAGGTCTGATTGGCGGATCTCAATGGCTTGTCGGATGCGAGCTTCGCGGCGGTCTCCGTCCACATCGGTGATCACGAGAAAGGGCGCGTTGGCGGATGGGTCGGCTTCGTCATGGACCGATCCGTTGCCGCCGGACATCAGGTAACGCGGGGCGCTGCCTTTACGGCGGGCGCCGATGCGGTCAGGATAGGCCAGTGCAGCCATCTCGGGCAGGCTGAGGCCGCGAGCTTCGGGAGCGTCTTTGGCCAGACGTTTGGCCTCTTGCTTGATGCGCTCCAGCGTTGGGCGGTGGGGCCGATAATTGCGCTCTTCCATGAACCGGCGTGTGTCGCGGATGGCCTCGACGCGCAGGGACAGGTCCACCGGGGCGCCGCGCAGGGGGTCTCGGTCCGCCAGCAGTGCGGCCAAAGGCGCTGCATCGCGCCCGGCGACCATCAGCATATGGGCCAGTCGCGGGTGCAGCGGCAGACGGGTGATTTTCTGGCCATGCTCCGTGATCCGCCCGTTGTCATCCAAAGCACCCAGCAATTTCAGCAGCGCGGTCGCTTCGGCATAGGAGCCCGCGTTGGGCTGGGTCAGCAGGGGCAGATCGGCGGGGTCCGCGCCCCATTGGGCCAACTCCAACACCAACCCTGAAAGATCAGCGCTTTCTATCTCGGCAGGGGGGAAGGGGTGCAGTCCCCCCTCTTGGCCGCGCGTCCAGAGGCGGTAGCAGGTACCCTCGGCGACGCGACCCGCACGGCCAGCGCGTTGGGTGGCTTCGGCTTTGGTGACACGTTCGGTCACCAGGCGGGACATGCCAGAGGCTGGATCGAAGCGCGACCGGCGGGCGCGGCCCGCGTCGACCACCACGCTGATGTCCTGAATGGTCAGCGAGGTTTCGGCGATAGACGTGGCCAGCACGATCTTGCGGCCCGACGTGGCAGGCTGGATCGCCGCACGTTGGGCGGCAAAGTCCATGGCCCCGAAAAGGGGGCGCACGACGCAGCCGTCCGGTAGACGACCGTTCAGCAGCCCTTCGACGCGGCGGATTTCCCCTTCGCCGGGCAGAAAGACCAGAACGCCGCCTTCGGTTTCGCGGACCGCTTGGACGACCAGATCGGCGGTGGCTTCGGGAATGCGGGCTTTGGGGCCAAGGGGACGGTCCAGCCAGCGGGTTTCCACCGGATAACTGCGGCCTTCGGAGGTGATCATAGGCGCATCCATCAGGGCCGCTACGGGTTCGGCGTCCAAGGTTGCGGACATGGCGACCAGCATCAGGTCATCGCGCAGGGCACCTGCGACTTCCAAACACAAAGCCAGTCCCAGATCGGCGTTCAGCGACCGTTCGTGGAATTCGTCAAAGATCACCGCGCCCACGCCTGCCAGTTCGGGGTCATGCTGAATGCGGCGGGTCAGGATGCCTTCGGTCACGACCTCTATTCGGGTCGATTTCGACACCTTTGATTCGCCGCGCACGCGGTAGCCCACGGTTTGGCCCACAGGTTCACCCAAGGTCTCTGCAATACGCTCGGCAGCAGCGCGAGCGGCAAGGCGGCGCGGTTCCAGCATCACGATGCGCCCGCCTGTCAGGCCCGCCTGCATCATCGCCAACGGCACCACGGTCGTCTTGCCCGCGCCGGGGGGCGATTGCAGCACGACACGGCCGCGCGCACGCAAGGCTTGGATCAGGTCATCGAGGGCGGCGTGAATGGGCAATTCGGTCATATAGTGCTTATGACGCAGGTGTTAGCGCCCGTCCACGGGTGGACAGCACCCTGCCCCCTTGGCACAAACGCCAGCGAGACGGAGGAAGGGTTTGGCAATGAACATCACCGACATGGGCGATCGCATTCTGGCAGGCGACCGGCGGGCTTTGGCACGGGCCATCACGCTGGTGGAAAGCGGACGGGCGGATCACCGCGCCCAAGCCACCGAATTGCTGGAGTATCTGCGCCCCTCGGGACGTCAGGGCCTGCGCGTCGGCCTGTCGGGCACGCCCGGTGTAGGGAAGTCCACGTTCATTGAAAGCTTCGGCATGATGCTGACCGCCATGGGGCTGCGCGTCGCGGTGCTGGCGGTGGACCCCAGCTCGGCGCGTTCCGGCGGGTCCATTCTAGGGGACAAGACGCGGATGGAACGGCTCAGCCGCGACCCCATGGCCTTTATCCGCCCCTCTCCCAGCCAATCGCACCTTGGCGGTGTGGCCCGTCGCACGCGCGAGGCTGTCGCCCTGTGCGAAGCCAGCGGCTTTGACATCATCCTGATCGAGACCGTAGGCGTCGGCCAGTCCGAGACCGTCGTGGCCGAGATGTCCGACCTGTTCATCCTGCTGATGGCACCTGCGGGGGGCGACGAACTTCAGGGTGTCAAACGCGGGATTATGGAGATTGCTGACATTATCTTGGTGAACAAGGCCGACGGCGATCTGAAACCCGTCGCGACCCGCACCCAAGCCGATTACGCCGGTGCCCTGCGCTTGCTGCGAAAGCGCCCGCAAGACCCCGAAGGCTTTCCCAAAGCGATGTGCGTCTCCGCGCTCGAGGAAAACGGCCTGCAAACCGCATGGGACGAGATGCAGACCCTGTCCGGTTGGCGCCGCGACCAGGGGTTCTTTGATCAGCGCCGCGCAGATCAGGCCCGCTACTGGTTCGAAGAAGAGGTCCGCCAAACCCTGCTCGCGCAGTTGACGGCCCCCGGCCCCTTGCGCGATAAAATGCAGGTCCTTGGCACAGAGGTCGCGGCAGGCGAGACGACGCCGAGCCTTGCAGCGCAAGAAATGTTGAAAACATTGGGCCTAAGTGACGGGTGAATCGCTTGACGTTCCCCTGAATCTCACCTACACGACCGCGATACGGATTCCGGGGGCGTAGGTATTTGCGCCCCTTTGATATTCGAGGGCGCAGTGGCGCCCAGCCACTGACATCGAGATCGAAACGAGGAAAGTAACATGTCGCGCCGCTGCGAACTGACCGGTAAAGGCCCCATGACTGGCAACAATGTCAGCCACGCAAACAACAAAACCCGCCGTCGTTACCTGCCCAACCTGAACGACGTGACCCTGCAGTCTGAGACTCTGGGTCGTGGCGTGAAGCTGCGCATTTCGGCTGCTGCTCTGCGGAGCGTCGACCACCGCGGTGGTCTGGACGCGTTCCTGGCAAAAGCAAAAGACACCGAGCTGTCGTCGACCGCTCTGAAGGTGAAAAAAGAGATCGCAAAAGCACAGGCTGCAAACGCCTAATCTGCTTTTAAGCGCTCGAGTAAAAGGGACCCTGCGGCCATTGGCGCAGGGTCTTTTTTATGCCCCGCCTTGTGGCGGCTTCACGGTCTGCGTAAATCTTTGGCGATGAGAAAACTCAGTCTCCATATCTTCAGCCTGCTGCTGGCCTGTCTCATGGCGTTCACCGCCGTGCACATGGGCTATATTCGCGGGCAGGCCCCCGCTGTGGGGCAGATGGAGCTGTGTACCGGCACGGGCCCAGTAACTGTTGGCGTTGATGCCGATGGCAAACCTGCCAGCCTGCACTACTGCCCGGACTGTGCGCTGACCCTGCTGGCCGCGGTCGCTCCGTGGCAGCCCGAGACCTACGCGCCCTCTCATCGAAGCATCGCCTATTTCCCTGTCGAGACGTGGAATGCCCACAGCGCAGCCGCCCCGCAAGCCTGCGCCCGTGGACCGCCTGTTCTGGCCTGATCCCAACCTCAGACCAAAACACCCCATACTCTAACAAGGAAAATCCTTATGACTTTCGCACTCAAGGCGATTGCCGCTCTGTCTGTCTGCGCCCTGCCCCTGACCGCTGGCGCTGAAATCTCGATCAAAGACGCCTATGCGCGCTCGGCCTCTCCGGTCGCAAAATCCGGCGCTGCGTTTTTTGTGATTGAAAACACCGGCACCGAAGACGATCAGCTGATCGACGCGCGCTCGGACGCCGCGAAAAAGGTTGAGCTTCACACCCATATCGATGCGGGCAACGGTGTCATGCAGATGCGACAGGATGAAGACGGCTTCCCCGTCCCCGGTGGCGCCTCACACGCGCTGGCGCGCGGGGGTGATCACGTCATGTTCATGGGCCTCAATGCACCTTTTGAACAGGGGAACATGCTGAACGTCACCCTCGTCTTTGAAAAGGCTGGCGAGATTGAGGTCCAAATCCCCGTCGATCTGGAGCGTCAGGACGCTCACGGCGCCATGCAGCACGGCAAAATGGACCATGGTAAGATGAACAGCAACTAAGGCTAACCTTCTGCTAGGTCACAAAGGGCGGCGCCGGAAACGGCCCGCCCTTATTTTCTGACGGACAGCATTTTCTCGACCCACTCGGGCACGATGTCGCTGGCCTTGCCGCAATGGCTTTCGGCGAAATCAGACACCACAGCAGAGGGCTCTAGGTTCAGCTCGATCGTGATGGCCCCATGGCGCGCTGCGTCTTGTACAAAGGCAGCGGCAGGATAGACATTCCCGCTGGTTCCGACAGACACGAAGTAATCGCAACTGCGCAGGTGATCCCAGATCTCTTCCATGTCGTAGGGCATTTCCCCGAACCAGACGATGTCAGGGCGCGTGGCGACCTCTTTGCACTTGGGGCAGCGGTCGGTGATCTTCATGTTTAACGGCGCGGGCCAGCGGTGTCCGCATCCGGCACAAAGCGCCCCTTCGAGGAAGCCGTGCATGTGAATCACGTTCTGGCTTCCGGCGCGCTCGTGCAGACCGTCCACGTTCTGTGTGACGATGATGACTTCGCCCGTGAACTCTTGCTCCAGCTTGGCCAAGGCGTAGTGGGCAGCATTCGGTTCTGCCTTGCGCGCTTGGGCACGGCGCATGTTGTAGAAGTTCTGGACCAGCTTGGGATCGCGGGCAAACCCTTCGGGAGTGGCGACGTCCTCAATGCGGTGTGCCGCCCACAATCCGCCCTCGTCGCGGAATGTGCCTAGCCCGCTTTCGGCTGAAATCCCTGCACCCGTGAGAATCACGATCTTTTCCATTGCCCTGCCCTCTGTAAGCCCGTTTTTATTCAACCCTGACAAAGGAAACCCGCCATGACCAGCATCCTCTTCGTCTGCCTTGGAAACATCTGCCGCTCTCCGTCGGCAGAGGGCGTTGTACGGGCGATGGCAGCGGATTTGGAGCTTACATTAGACAGCGCAGGCACCGGCCCATGGCATGTGGGCGAAGCCCCGTACGGTCCCATGCAAACGGTCGCCAACTCGCGCGGCTATGACCTGAGTACCCTGCGAGCTCACCAGATTACCCGAGACGATTTCGACCGGTTCGACCTGATCATCACGATGGACAAGAACAACCAGCGCGATGTGCAGGCCATGCGCCCCAAGGGAAACAAGACGCCGGTGCGCATGCTGTCGGACTACAGCAAAAAGCCCGGCGCAGATGTACCGGACCCTTATTACAGCCGCGATTTCGACGGCACGCTGGATATGATCGAGGATGCTGCGCGTGGCCTAATCACCGCGCTTCGCGATCAGGAGCAGTAAAGCTCTGCGGTTTGGCCGAAACGCTTGTAACGGTCCCAGAATTCCTTGTGGCTGCGGCGGTCAGACATTTTGACCTCCTGCGCCTTGTCCGAATCCTTGAAGAAGTCTGCAGCCTGGCGCTGATCCGCGCGGGACAGCGTCTGGTCGGCGACACGGCCGATGCAGCCACAGAGCGAGGCCGAGGCCTGAGGGCGGTCGGATTGGCGGCATGCGCGTTCGACGGGGCCTGCCAACGTGGCGGTTGCTGTTGCGCTGGCCAGAAGACCGGCGGTGCACAGAAGTGTAACGGTTTTGCGGATCATCACTGCTCGTCCCTAGCTATAAACTGCTATTTGCAAGGAGCATGCCGTAAGCGCCGCTTTCTTTCAATAAACGCTACCCGTTTGTTCCATGGAATTGTTGTCATCGGCATTGATTTGCCGATGAACCCATCCTTTCGGACGTCAGATCAAGCGCAGAAATGGGCAGCGGGATCGCAACAACCGTGTGATGTGGCGCGATGAACGAATCTGTTAGGTGTGCTCGGTCGATCAAAAAGCTGCAAAACAGGGGCTCTGGCCCCATCGAGTCGCTTGACCAAACCTGTTTTCCACCGCATATCGCCGTGCATGACAGAGCTCTCGAACATCCGCAATTTCTCGATCGTTGCCCACATCGACCACGGTAAATCCACCCTGGCCGACCGGCTGATTCAATTGACTGGCACCGTCGCCGAACGTGACATGAAGGCCCAGCTTCTGGACTCCATGGACATCGAGCGCGAGCGCGGGATCACCATCAAGGCGAACACCGTCCGGATCGACTATCCGGCCAAGGACGGTCAGACCTATGTGCTGAACCTGATCGACACCCCCGGCCACGTGGACTTCTCGTATGAGGTCAGCCGCTCGATGCAGGCGGTCGAGGGATCACTCTTGGTTGTCGACTCGACCCAAGGCGTCGAGGCGCAGACTCTGGCCAACGTGTATCAGGCGATCGACGCGGACCACGAGATCGTGCCCGTCCTGAACAAGGTCGACCTGCCCGCATCCGATTGCGAACGAGTAGCCGAGCAGATCGAAGACGTGATCGGTATCGACGCGTCAGACTCCGTTCATATCTCGGCCAAGACCGGTGTCGGGATCCCCGACGTGCTCGAAGCCATCGTCACCCGCCTGCCTGCGCCCAAAGGCGACCGCAATGCACCGCTCAAGGCGATGCTGGTGGACAGCTACTATGACCCCTACCTCGGTGTTGTGGTCATTATCCGCGTGGTCGACGGTGTCATCAAAAAAGGCGACCGGATCAAAATGATGAAAACCGGCGGCCAGTACCCCGTTGAAAAGCTGGGTGTCTTCCGTCCGCAGATGCAAGACATCGCAGAGCTTGGACCGGGCGAGATCGGCTTCTTGACCGCATCGATCAAACAGGTCCGCGACACCCGTGTCGGTGACACAATCACCACCGAGAAGAAGGGCTGCGAAACCGCCCTGCCCGGCTTCAAACCTTCGATCCCCGTGGTCTTCTGTGGTCTGTTCCCCGTGGACAGCGCCGAATTCGATGACCTGCGCAACGCGATCGAAAAGCTGGCTCTGAACGACGCGTCCTTCAGCTACGAGATGGAAAGCTCGGCCGCTCTGGGCTTTGGCTTCCGCTGCGGCTTCCTTGGTCTGTTGCACCTTGAGGTGATCCGCGACCGGATCGAGCGCGAATACAACATCGAGCTGATCACCACCGCGCCGAGCGTGGTCTACCACATCTACATGCGCGACGGTGAGCTGATCGAGCTGCACAACCCGGCTGATATGCCCGACCCGTCGAAGGTTGACCGCATTGAGGAACCGCGCATCAAAGCGACGATCATGGTCCCCGACGAATACCTAGGTGACGTTCTGAAGCTTTGTCAGGACCGCCGCGGCATCCAAGAGGACCTGACCTACGCGGGCAGCCGCGCGATGGCGGTCTATGACCTGCCGCTGAACGAGGTTGTCTTCGACTTCTACGACCGCCTGAAATCGGTGACCAAGGGCTATGCGTCCTTTGACTACCAGATGACTGGTTACCGCGAAGACACGCTGGTGAAGATGCAGATCCTCGTGAATGACGAGCCCGTGGACGCGCTGTCGATCATGGTGCACCGCACCCGCGCCGAGATGCGCGGCCGTGCCATGTGCGAGAAGCTGAAAGAGCTGATCCCCCGCCACATGTTCAAAATCCCGATCCAAGCGGCGATCGGCGGCAAGGTGATTGCCCGCGAAACACTGGCCGCGCTGCGCAAAGACGTGACCGCGAAGTGTTACGGCGGTGACGCCACTCGTAAGCGGAAACTTCTGGAAAAGCAGAAGGCCGGTAAGAAGAAGATGCGCCAGTTTGGCCGCGTAGAAATCCCACAAGAGGCATTCATCAACGCCCTCAAAATGGACGACTAAGTCAGAAGCGCCTTCGGGCGCTTTTGTTTTGAGCAGATCTCGGGGGCTCTGCCCCCGCCCGCGTGCCGCGGACTCCCCCAGAGTATTTGGGCAAAGGTGAAATGCACAGGCGAGATGCATGTTTTCGCCGTTCGCTCGTTGTCCTAAGGGAGGGCACCGAGACCCAACCGAAAGTTTGCCGATGCCCTGCGCCCTGTGTTCTGCCGAAACCGAGACCTCTGCCTACGCCGTGACCGGCGGCCCCGAAGGCGCCACAACCGAAATTTGCGATGTCTGCGCGGCCCAGATCGCCGAAACGACCGAGCCTGATCACTGGCGCTGCCTTGGTTCGGCCATGTGGTCCGAGGATGCAGCCACTCAGGTTCTGGCAGTACGTCTGCTGGAGCGCCTGTCAGACCATGACTGGGCCCGTGATCTCAGCGATCAGGTCTGGCTGGATGACGAGCGCCGCGCTTGGGTCGAGAACGAGATCAAGGAAACCATTCATCGCGACTCAAACGGCGTGCAATTGGCTTCTGGTGACACGGTCGTATTGATCAAGGATCTGCCCGTCAAAGGTGGCGGCTTCACGGCCAAGCGCGGCACTTCTGTCCCCCGCATTTCACTGGTTCAAGACAATGCAGAGCACATTGAGGGCCGCGTCGAGGGGCAGCGGATCGTCATCTTGACCAAGTATGTGAAGAAACGCTGATCCAGATCAAATATCACATTCTGAATACCGCATATCAATATCCTCGGGTGACGCGCAAATGCCCGAGGAGGCCATAATGTTCCGACTAGCCACAACCCTGTTTTCTCTGATCTCCACCACACTGATGGGCACGTTTATCGTGGTCGTTCTAGTGATGGGCTATGACACGTTGGTACCGATCCTGATCGCCGCTGCCGTCGGCTTTGTCGCGGCGCTGCCCATCAGTTGGTTTATCGCCAAGCAGATTTATGAGAACGCCTGAGCGTCAATCCACGTTTTCACGGCGGCTTCGAATTCGCGTGGCTTCTCAGCGTGCAGCCAATGGCCTGCACCCGGAATCTTGAAAAATTTCGCTGTGGGGAAATGGCCCTTGGCCGCCTCACGACCCTCGGGACTGAAATAATCGCTGTTCGCGCCAGAGATAAACACCGCGGGCCCCGCATAGGTGCGCCCCTGCATCTCTGCTTCTGGCCAGCCCGTTACTGTCGCCATTTCCCTAGCCAGAACCTCCAGATTCAGACGCCACCGCCGTGCCTTGACGTCCAAAGACTGCAGAAGAAATGCCCGCACACCATCATCGGGCACCGTCTCTTGCATCACCCGGTTCGCGTCCCCACGCGTGGTCACTTGCGACAGGTCCAACGCTTGCATCGCCTCGACAAACTGGATCTGCGAGTGGGTATACGTCACCGGCGCAATATCTGCGACCAACAGCCCCTTAACCAACTCTGGTCGTGTCAGGGCCAAAACCATTGCAGCTTTGCCCCCCATAGAGTGCCCAAGGACGATGGCGCCGTCGGGCATCTCTGCCTCGATCACCTGTGCCAAATCCTGCGCCATATCGTGATAGGTATGCGCGTCATACCAAGGGCTCTCTCCATGGTTCCGTTGATCCACGGCAATCACCTTGCGGTCTTCGGACAGGCGGCGCGAAATCACCCCCCAATTCCGTGCAGAGCCATACAGGCCATGAACGATCATCAGGGGCGGCTCGCCCGCGCCGTACGTGTCAAAATTCAACATCTTTGTGTAAATATCCAAAGCTCGGTTGCATTCCAGTCAGTCTCATCCCCTGATAAACCATCTTACGCCACGGATGGCGAGAAGGATGACCCATGGACCCGCGCGAAATCGTGACACTCGAGGCTGATCTGTCCAGCCAGATGCAATCCCGCCTTGGGATCAAGGGCAGTTCGCTTGATGTCCAAGCCGCCAAAGCGGGTCGTAAGCTGCCACGCAAAGCCAAACGCGCCGCGACTGAACTCGCCGAAGCGAGCCGCCTCGCGGGCCATCCGAAACTTGCGCTACAAGTGGATACAGAGAATGCTGCGCAAAATGTGGCCCTTCTGAAGAAGTATATTGGCCGCGGCACCGCCCCAGACCGCAGGAACAAACGCATCCAAATCCTGCGCGGCATCGCGATGAACCTCATCGTCATACTCGCGATCTACCTGCTCGTCGTGCTCTCGCGCGGGCTCATCTGACGAAAAATGCCGCCCTGAAAACCAAGGCGGCATAATCGTTGTCTTTGTAAAACTCTGTGGGACTCTGCCTGCAGCAGGCGCGGGAGCAACGCCCCCAGACCTAGAATTACATTCCGTGACCAGCCCAAGGACCGTGCAGACCGGCTTCGTCGCTATCCACACGCTCGAACCCGTGGGCGCCAAAATAGTCACGCTGCGCTTGGATAAGGTTCGTGGTGCCACGTCCATGACGCATGGTGTCGATGAACGACAGGGCGCTTGCCAATGCTGGAGCGGGCTGGCCCGAAATGGCGGCAGCGGCCACAACACGGCGCAGGGCGGGCAGTCCGCCGGTGACTTTCTGCAGCAGGCCATCCGCCAGATAAAGCTGACCGCTCGGCAGACCTGCGCGATGGGCGCTGCTGATCTCGTCCAGCAGGACACTGCGGATGATACAGCCTGCGCGCCAGACCTCGGCGACGCGGGCCATGTCCAGATCCCACTCATAGGTGTCCGATGCGGCCTGCAGGACACGGAAGCCCTGCGCGTAGGCCAGGATCCGGGCCGCAAGGAACGCGTTCTTCAGATCTTCGGGCTCGACGATCACAGCCTCGGTGCCGGCAGGGTGCAGAGCTGCCTCACCTGCGTTGCGGACCTCGGGCTCTGACGACCAAGAGCGCGCCGCGACGGCCGCTTCGATGGTGCTGGCGGATTGGCCAAGCTTCAGAGCTTCGATCACGGTCCAACGGCCTGTGCCCTTCTGTCCCGCCTTATCTGCGATCACGTCCACCATGGCCGCTCCGCTCTCGGGATCGGTGGCTGTGAGAACAGCTTCGGTAACTTCGACCAAGTAGGAACCCAGATCACCTTTGCCCCAATCGCCAAACAGTCCGCCGATTTTGGCTGCATCCCAGCCAGCGTCCCGCAGCAGACCGTAGACTTCGGCGATCATCTGCATGTCAGCGTATTCGATGCCGTTGTGCACGGTTTTCACAAAGTGGCCCGCACCATCGGGGCCCAGATGTGCAGCGCAAGGAGCGCCTTCGAACTTGGCCGAGATCGCTTCGATGATGTCTTTGACGGGCGCATAGGCATCTTCGGTGCCGCCGACCATGATGCTGGGACCGTGGCGCGCACCCTCTTCGCCGCCCGACACGCCCATACCGAGGAACTTGAAGCCAGCGGCTTCCATGTCCGCAGTGCGGCGACGGGTGTCGTGGAAGTCGGAGTTGCCCGCGTCGATCAGCGTGTCACCTTGCGCCAGCAACGGCTTCAGGTCTTCGATCATAGCGTCGGTGGGGCCGCCTGCGGGGGTCATCAGAATGATGAACCGCGGCTGGGGCAGACGTGCGACCAGATCGGCGAGATCGCCTGCACCCTCTAGGTTCGAGGCCAGATCACCAGCCTCGGAGATGAATTCGGGAACGCGTGCGTGGGTCCGGTTCTGGACAACGACATGCGCGCCTTTTTCCGCCAGGTTCAGCGCCAGCGCGCTGCCCATGGTTCCCAAGCCGATCAAACCGATCTTCTGTGCCTCAGCCATCAATCACTCCTATCATAACTGGTGTGATATCTAACGGTGTTAGCGCGAACATCAAGCGGTTTTAAGCGAAGATGGCCTGTGCAGACGCGCAGAGGATCAGAGCCCGAGGCACCAGCGCACGACAGCTTTCTGCGCATGCAGACGGTTTTCCGCCTCGTCGAAAATCACGCTTTGGGGACCGTCCATGACGCTGCTGGTCACTTCTTCGCCGCGGTGTGCGGGCAGGCAGTGCATGAACAGAGCGTCGTCTTTGGCGGCTGCCATGAGATCGTCATTGACCTGATAGGGGCGCAGCAGATTATGCCTGCGTTCTTTGGTCGATTGGCTATCGTGCATGGACACCCACGTGTCTGTCACAACCAAATCGGCACCTTCGACCGCCTTGAACGGATCACGCTCAATCGACACCTGAACGCCTTTGGAACGGGCATAGCCAATGAACTCTGCCTCGGGGTCCAGCTTTTCGGGGCCGGTAAAGGTGAAGTCGAAACCGAACTGTCCAGCCGCGTGCAGGAAGGACGCGCAGACGTTGTTGCCGTCGCCGGACCAGACCACTTTCTTGCCCGCGATATTACCGCGGTGCTCTTGGTAGGTCAGAAGGTCCGCCATGATCTGGCAGGGGTGCGTGCGGTCAGTCAGGCCGTTGATCACGGGCACGTCCGAGTACTCTGCCAGTTCCAGCAGAACCGATTCGTCAAAGGTCCGAATCATGATCGCATCGACATAGCGCGACAGTACCCGCGCGGTGTCCGCGATGGTTTCCCCATGGCCTAGCTGCATATCCTTGCCCGACAGAAGCATCGTCTGACCCCCCATCTGACGAATACCGACGTCAAAGCTCACGCGTGTGCGGGTCGAAGGCTTTTCAAAGATCAGAGCGACCATACGGCCATCCAGCGCATTGTCCGCGTCCAGGCGACCTTTGGGCAGGCCCGCGCGGTCCGCTTTCATACGCGCCGCGAGGTCGATCATGTTATGAAGGTCGGCTTGATCCGTTTTATGGATGTCGAGAAAATGGTTCATGTCGGTGTCTTTCTTTGGGGCCGGGGTCCGGGGGCGCTGCCCCCGTCCGCGTATCGCGGACTCCCCCGGGGTATTTTCACAAAGATGAAGTCAGGAAGGTTGCAGTTCGGTTGCGACCTTCTCAAAGCGGTTGAGGGCTTCGGCAATGTCTTCGTCAGGGATGTTCAGGGCAGGCAGCAGGCGCACAACATTGTCACCTGCGGGCACGGTCAGCAGGCCCGCGTCGTAGGCGGCTTTGACCACGTCGACGTTGGTGACCTTGCATTTGATGCCCAGCATGAGACCAAGGCCGCGAACGGACTCGAACACATCGGGGAAGCGCGCAACGAGAGATTCCAGTCCCTGCCGCAGCAGGCCTGCCTTGCGGTTCACATCCTCGAGGAAGGCGGGATCGCTGACGATCTCCATGACCTTGTTGCCTACGGCGCATCCGAGGGGGTTGCCGCCATAGGTCGAGCCATGGGTGCCTGCGGTCATGCCGCTGGCGGCGTCTTCGGTTGCGAGGACCGCGCCAAGGGGGAAGCCGCCGCCGATGCCTTTGGCGACCATCATGATGTCAGGGCTCACGCCGGCCCATTCATGGGCAAAGAGTTTGCCGGTCCGCGAGACGCCACACTGCACTTCGTCCAGCATCATCAGAGCGCCGGTTTCATCGCACAGCGCGCGAATGCCTTTGAGGCAGACATCGGGGAGCGGGCGAATGCCGCCCTCGCCCTGCACAGGCTCGATCAAGATGCCAGCCACGTCGGGCTGTTTCATCGCCTCTTTGATCGCGTCGTGATCGCCGAAGGGCAGATGCCGAAAACCGGGAAGCAAAGGCGCGAAACCTTTGGTCATTTTCTCACTGCCTGCGGCGGCGATACCGGCCGAGGAGCGGCCATGGAAGCTGCCGTCGAAAGTTATGATCACATGCCGCTCAGGCTGGCCTTTGTCATACCAATACTTGCGCGCCATCTTGACCGCCAGTTCGCAGCTTTCGGTGCCCGAGTTGGTGAAAAACACGGTGTCGGCAAAGGTGGCATCGACCAGCTTGTCCGCCAGCTGTTGCTGCTGCGGGATCTGGTAGAGGTTCGACACATGCCACAGGTTCTGGGCTTGGGAGGTCAGCGCCTCGGTCAGGGCGGGGTTAGCATGGCCAAGGGCGTTTACCGCGATCCCCGCACCGAGGTCGAGAAAACGTCGGCCATCAGCCTCGATCAACCAGCTGCCTTCGCCTTTGACGAAGGAAAGCGGAGCGCGATTGTAAGTGGGCAGAACCGAAGGGATCATGGCATTCTTCCTTGTGGATGAAGGCTTTGGTGGCCTGACAGGCCGCTCAAGTCAACGATTACGGGTATTTTGCAAAAAGAGGCGTGCGAGAAAAGCACAAGATGACAGCTGTCGTTACGCGAAGTAGGCGCGTCGACGTCGCAGGGCTGTTGCAGCACGAGTGATCGTTTGGGTCATCATGCCCTGCGCATAGCGTGGCGCAGGGCAAAAATAAAGAAGATTCGTTCAGGCTTTGAGGCGGTAGCCTGTGCGGAACATCCACCATGCCAGCATGTTTACCGCGATCGCCGCGATCAGGCCAAAGAAGAAGCCAAAGACCGGATTGCTGTCCGACACACCGAGCACGGACCAGCGCACCCCGTCGATAAAATAGAAAATCGGATTCAGGTGGGTGATTTGGTAGAGGCCGACGGGCATGGCCTCGACCGAGTAGAAGGTGCCCGACAGGAAGGCGAGCGGCGTGACGACGAAGTTTGTGATCGCGGCAATTTGATCAAACTTCTGCGCGTAGACCGCTGCGACCATACCCAAACCGCCCATGAAGGCCGAGCCTACGATGATAAATGCCAGCGCGACGAACGGGTGTTTGAGGCCAGTTCCGAGGAACAAGAGAATCGCTAGGGCGATCACGATAGCCACCAGCACGCCGCGTACGATCCCGCCCGCCAGATATCCCAGCACCATTTCACCCGCCGAGAGGGGCGGCATCAGGGTGTCTACGATGTTGCCCTGCACTTTTGCACTCACGATAGAGGAGGACACATTGGCAAAGGCGTTCTGGATCACTGTCATCATCAGGATGCCCGGCGCGATGAAGTTCACAAAGGGAACGCCCATAACGTCGCCACGGGTTGGGCCAATTGCGATCGCAAAAATCGTTAGAAATAGGCCTGCGGTGACGATGGGCGCGGCCAGAGTCTGGTTCCAGACCGCCAGAAAGCGGCGGCATTCGCGTTCGGCCAGCGTCATCAGGCCCAGCCAGTTCACGCGTCCGAAGCGTCTTTCGCCCATATCGTTCATGTGTGACATCGTCCGAATTCCCTAGAATGCTTTGCGTGCCTTGTAACGCGCCACGGGATGATTAGAATAGGGCCTCGACCAAATTCTATAAGGCTGTCCCCCTCCGGACGCCTGTGACCATCAAGGAAAGCTGTATGTCCTGGACCGACGAACGCGTTGAGCTTCTGAAAAAGATGTGGGGCGAAGGCCAATCGGCAAGCCAGATCGCCAAGGAGCTTGGTGGCGTGACCCGTAACGCGGTGATCGGCAAGGTGCACCGCCTGGGTCTGTCGAACCGCAACGCAGGCACCTCTGCCGCGTCGGCGCCTGCTGCGGCAGCAGAGCCCAAGCCTGCGCCCAAGCCCAAGGCGGAAGCCAAGCCCAAACCCGCGCCCAAGCCCGAGCCCGCCCCTGCGGCAGCCGCGCCTGCGCCCGAACCGCGCCCTGTGCCGGTGACCACCCCTGCCCGCAAGGCGATCATCCCCGCTGGCCAGCCCCTGCCCCCGCAGCCTTCGGCCAACGAGATCCCCGCCGAGGCACTGGCCAAGGTAAGCGAAGTCGAGAAGAAGGCGAAGAAGCTGTCGCTGATGGAACTGACCGAGCGGACCTGCAAATGGCCTGTGGGCGATCCGGCGACTCCGGACTTCTGGTTCTGCGGCCACCCCGTGCAGCAGGGCAAACCCTACTGCGAGGCCCATGTGGGCGTGGCGTTCCAGCCTGTGAACAACAAGCGGGACCGTCGCCGCTGATCATTGCGCGTCGGTGTCCTGTGGGTGGCGGCGTGTTTATGAGTATTTAGAGCAAAAAGAAGCAGGGGGCTGGATCAGGCCCCTTTCGTCGTTTTTGGTTGCAAGGTCGTGATGCCTTGTGGCCGCTAGCCGGTGGACCAACCATGAGCCAGAACCCCCCGAACCTGCGACCTGACATTGCCCCCCGCGCGCAGATCCGCGACGAGGCCCGCCCCGGCCAGCCGACCATCGGTATGGTGTCCTTGGGCTGTCCCAAGGCCCTAGTGGACAGTGAGCGCATTCTGACCCGTCTGCGGGCCGAGGGTTATGCGATTAGCCCCGACTATTCCGGCGCGGATGCGGTGATCGTCAACACCTGCGGGTTTCTGGATTCGGCCAAGGCGGAGTCCTTAGAAGCGATCGGCGAGGCGTTGAACGAAAACGGCCGCGTGATCGTGACCGGCTGTCTGGGGGCAGAACCTGAATACATCACCGGCCACCACCCCAAGGTTCTAGCCGTCACCGGCCCTCACCAATACGAGCAGGTGCTAGATGCTGTCCACGGGGCAGTACCGCCAAGCCCCGATCCGTTCATCGACCTGCTGCCTGCCAGCGGGGTCAGCCTGACGCCCCGCCACTACAGCTACCTCAAGATTTCCGAGGGCTGTAACCACAAGTGCAAATTCTGCATCATTCCCGACATGCGCGGTCGCTTAGTCAGCCGCCCTGCCCATGCCATCGTCCGAGAGGCGGAAAAGCTGGTCGAGAATGGCGTCAAGGAACTGCTGGTGATCAGCCAAGACACCAGCGCCTATGGTGTCGATATCAAACACGCCGAGGACCGCGGCCACCGAGCACACATCACCGATCTGGCGCGCGATCTGGGGTCCTTGGGCGCGTGGGTCCGACTGCACTACGTCTACCCCTACCCCCATGTGCGCAACCTGATCCCGCTGATGGCTGACGGGCTGATCCTGCCCTATCTGGACATCCCCTTCCAGCACGCGCACCCCGACACGCTCAAGCGGATGGCGCGCCCTGCCGCAGCCACCAAAACGCTGGACGAGATCAACGCTTGGCGCGATGTATGCCCCGACATCACCCTGCGCTCGACCTTTATCGTCGGCTACCCTGGCGAAACCGAAGCAGAGTTCCAAACGCTGTTGGATTGGTTAGACGAAGCACAATTGGATCGCGTCGGCTGCTTCCAGTACGAGAACGTGGATGGCGCGCGCTCGAACGAATTGCCTGACCACGTGCCGGACGAAATCAAACAGGACCGTTGGGAACGCTTCATGGAAAAAGCGCAGGCCATTTCCGAGGCCAAGCTGGCGGCCAAGGTTGGAAAAACGCTGGAAGCGATTGTTGACGATATCGACGAAGATGGCATCGCATCCTGCCGCACTTGGGCGGATGCACCTGAAATCGACGGCAACCTCTTCATCGACGAAGGCACAGGCGATCTGTCAGTTGGAGACATCGTCAAAGTCGAGATCGACGAGGCCGGTGACTACGATCTTTGGGGAAAACTCTCTGTCTGAGAGGCACTTACCCCCATCGGTGAATCACGGAAAGGCGGCGCTTCGGTGCCGTTTTTTCATTTTACCCGTTAGTTTCTGCGTAATTGATAGAAACGCCCGATTGTTGCCACAACGGAGACAAACATAACTTCAAACAGAGATCATACTTTTGCTCAAAAGTTCGAAGATTTCCTGTTTCTTTTCAAACACGTGAATTCATCCCAAATACCGCGAGAACGCCTGCCAGATAATTTTTCGTAAAATCTTTAAATTCCGTAAAGACGTGACGGGAATTGATGGCACAATAAATTGGTCCTGAAATGTACGGGGCGTTCCAATTTGAGGATTTAATTATGCTAAAGTTTCTGAGTGCTGCTGGAATGTGCCTTCTTCTGGCAACCGGCGCGCAGGCGGGCACCGTTGATTTCGATGGTCCGTTTGGCTCGACCGGTACGTTCGACGACGGTGGTGGCAATGGTACCTTCATCGACAAGACCCACACCATGCCCGCCTTCGACTTCTATTATAAGCTGATGGGGTCCACCAAAAACAGTGGTACGAACACAGTGACCTCGCTGTCTTTTACCGGTTTTGAAGGCATCGTGAAGTTCTCGACCACTTGGGTCTACAACAGCTTTGACAATCGTGGCCCCTCGTTCGACCCGTTTGGTCTGATCTTGAACGGCACCGAAATTCAACTGACCGACAACAACGATGACGGTGCGCAGAGCGGTTTCTACGAATTCACCGTATCGCCGTCCGACAGCTTTGCGTTCTACATCGATGCGATTGATGACAAATTTGGTAAAGCCAAGGCTCTGATCTTTGGCGAAGGCGCTCTGGCTCCGATCCCCGTCCCTACGGCGCTGCCCATGGCGGCGGCTGGTCTGATGCTGCTGGGGGGCCTCGCCTCCCGCCGGAAAAAGCGCAAGCTGGCGTAAGCTGCAGCGCAAGCTTGCTCTCTGGCGATCCGGCCCCCACCGGGTCGCCTTGGGGCATTGTTACCCTGCGTAGGCGTCGATCCATTCCCGCACGCAGGTTTGGACGTGGCGGAACCTGTCGCCCCCCAGATGCTTGCCACCATACCAGCGCGTGACCACGATCACCGTGTCGCGGATGTCATCACGCTCTAGCATCCGCAGGATCACCATTCCCGCGCCGCTCTCGCCATCATCATTTTTCAGAGGTTCGCCGTCAGACGGCAAAAGCGCCCACGTGTTGTGGGTCGCCTTCGCGTACTTCTTGTCGCGCTTCAGCTCCTTGAGCAGCGCGTCGGCTTCGGCCTTGTTGCGGGCAGGCCCACCCGTGACCGCGTATTTCGACCCACGATCAGAGACAACATTTTCCAGTTTGTTCATACCCTTGCCTTTAGCAGGCAGGGCACCGAAACCCTAGCCCTTCATCTGCTCAAAGGTGTCAGCGTTCCGGCAGTAGCTTGGCGCGACTTCGGAACCTTGGGCATTCGCATCCAGCCAATTCGCGCAATCGCAGGGGCTGGTGCATCCGGTGCACTTGTGAACCATCTGGCGCAGATCTTCACCATCCAGTTCACCGCGCTGCATGCGCTCTAGTAGGTCCACACCCAACGTATCAGCCATATTGGCAACCAGTTTGGCGTGGTGGTCGTAGCGTTCAGAAACAGACATTTTGGGCCTCCGGTCCATGTGGTTTAACCGAAGTGCACCATTAGTTGCCCCTGCCTACGTTGACACAGATCAATAACCCACAGCCGCAGCGGTTTCCCGCACAACCTGAAGGCGCTGAGCATTCGGCGGGTGCGACCCCAAGAACCGGTCACCGGGGTCGGGAATGCGGGTAAAGAACTGCGCACCACGGATGGGGTTGTAGCCCGCCTCGACAGTGATCAGCGTGCCCAAGCGGTCTGCCTCTAGCTCGTAACGTTTCGCGTAATAGCGGGACCCGACCATCGCGCCCAAATTGACCGCCTCTTCCAGCGCTTGATCCTGCAACCCACTGGCACTGGCCAGATTTCCAAAGATCACAGCACCAGCCTTGGCCCCCTCGGAGCTTTTCTTGATGTGCCCCAGCAAGTGGTGCGACGCTTCGTGTCCCAGCACGAAAGCCAGCTCATCTTCGTTCTGGGCATCGGCAATCAGCGCCACGGTAAAGATGATGATTGGACGACCCCAGCGATCCTGCGTCTGATAGGCGTTCGCAGGCGCATCGGGATCGGCATCGACCATGATGTGAAAATCACAGAGCAAACGCTCCGTTTCCTCGCGGCAGATCGATTCCGCGACGGGTTCGACCTGATTCACCACCCGAACGAATCGGTTGGCGACCAGATCGGCACGGGCCGAAATTTCGGGGCTCACGGTCGAGACGCCGCTCGCGGGGGGCGGCATCTGGGCCATTGGTACAGCGCATCCAGCCAACAGGGCCAGTGCAGCAATCAAAATAAAATGTCTCATGTCAGTGAAAGAATGGCGTGGCCGAAGCGTTTGTTCCAGCGCGTTTAATCTTACCGATACTTCTGGGTAGATTTCCGCACGAATGGAAAATTAACGCAAAATGCATCTTTAGAGCAGATAGTTGCATCGCAGCCGCAGCATGGCGCTTATGCGCTTTTGCAAAGGTGAATTTTCCTCGTTTTGCCAAACACTTGAGCAGATTTGCATCAATTTGCATCCTGTTCTGCCCAAGAACTGTTCATCTAAATGTCATGGAAGACTTGATTGCTGCCACATGCTGGATAGCATTACCTCATGTTTTCGATTGAGCACGAGTTTGACGCGACTGTTGTAACCTTGGTCGACGAGGGCCCCTCCCCCCTGGCCGAGGACGTAACCATCAACGCCTTCGAGGATTGCGTCACACTAGAACAATATGACCAGCGAACCGATCAGGTGATGAAAGTCACCTTTAGCCTGAGCCAACTGCGCGACCTTGGTGCCGCGCTCGACCTACCCGAAGGGGTCTATACGTTGCGCCGGGCCGAGGCCTGATCACAGGACGCGAAACACCTTGTCTCGACTGGTATGCCCTCTTACCAGCTCCAGTCGCGACTTCGGTACGCCAACCGCTTTGGAGAGCAGCTTCACCACAGCGGCATTCGCCTTGCCGTCTTCTGGCACGGTGGTCACGTAGACTCGCAATGCGCCATCTTCGGATTTGATCGTGTTGCGCGATGCCTTGGGCGTCACACGCACAGGGATTTCGGTGCCCACTTGGGCCAGATGGGTCAGGTCGGGATCAGCCATATTTGCCCTCTAGCACTCTGCAGCGCCCACGCCTAGTCTGACCGAAATTTTCAGGGGTTAGACCGATGGCGACAGGATTTTTCTGGGACGAAGCATGTTTCTGGCACGGGGGCGGGCACTATGCCTTTACCCATCCGGTCGGCGGCTGGGTACAGCCCCTTGTCGCTGGTGGTTTGCCCGAAGCGCCCGAAACAAAACGCCGCCTGAAAAACCTGATCGACCGCTCTGGCCTGTCCAAAGAGCTACGGATGTCCGGTGCCGATCCGGTCACATGGTCCGACATGCGGCAAGTCCACCCCGAACATTTCCTGCAGGAATTCAAGCGCCTGTCCGACAGCGGCGGCGGCGAGATTGGGGATCAGGCCCCCTTTGGTCCCGGCGGTTTTGAAATCTGCGCCCAAAGCGCAGGCCTCGTCAAAGGGGCGCTGTTCTCGGTCCTGACGGGCCAAACCGCCAATGCTTATGCGCTGTCCCGCCCGCCGGGCCACCACGCCCTGCCAGACCATCCCAACGGCTTCTGCATCTTGGCCAACGTGGCCATCGCAGCCGAGTGCGCCATGGCCGAAGGTTTGGCGGGCCGCGTGGCCATCATCGACTGGGACGTGCACCACGGCAACGGGACTGAGGCGATCTTTTACGACCGCCCTGATGTCCTGACCATCAGCCTGCACCAAGACCGCAACTACCCCGAGGACACCGGCGCCTATACCGATCGCGGCGCAGGCCCGGGCGAAGGCTTCAACATCAACATCCCCTTGCCCCCGGGCACTGGCCACCACGGGTATCTCTATGCGTTCGAGCAGATCGTCCGCCCCGCCCTGGATGATTTCCGCCCTGACGTAATCATCGTCGCCTGCGGGTTTGACGCGGCCATCGTGGACCCCCTCTCGCGCATGATGTGTACCGCCGAGACCTATCGCCAAATGACCCGCGGCCTGATGGAAGCCGCCGAGGAACATTGCGAGGGCCGCCTCGTCATGGCCCACGAAGGCGGCTACTCGGAATTCTACGTCCCCTTCTGCGGCCACGCGGTCCTAGAGGAGATGTCAGGCAGCACAATCACCGTTCCCGACCCCTTGGGCGAAACCTATGACGCGCGCCAGCCCGGCCCCCGTCATGACGCCATGGTCGAGGCGGAAATCAACGATATCGCCGCGCATGTGCTGCCTCAGGGTTGAACTGCTGCGCGACCTTGCCGACATAGACCCTGACAAGTTTAGGACGTTAACATGACCGAAAAGAACCAAGCCGCCCTCGATTTCCTGCTATCCCGACGCAGCACGCCGATCCCCGCGCTCAAGGCCCCCGCGCCCACTCGCGAAGAGCTGACCACCATCCTGACCGCCGCCGCGCGCAGCCCCGACCACGGCAAGCTAGAGCCCTGGCGCTTTGTCGTGCTGGAAAAGCCCGCGCTGGAGCGTGTGGCCCAAGCCATCGCAAAGCGCGGCCCCGAACTGGGGATCGAGCAAGCCAAGATCGACAAACCCGTCGGCGTTTACGGCAACAGCCCCCTCGCGGTGGTTGTGGTCCAGAACACCAAAGAAAGCGACAAGGTCCCCGCGATCGAGCAGACCTATTCGGCAGGCGCTGTCTGCCTGTCGCTGGTGAACGCTGCGATGGCCATGGGCTTTGGCGCGAACTGGGTGTCCAACTGGTTCAGCCACGACAAACAGTTCCGCGAAGAGGTGTTCGGCCTGACCGCAGACGAAACGGTCGCGGGGATCATTCACCTTGGTACGCCCTCGGCAACCACGCCGGACCGCCCGCGCCCTGATCTTGACCAGATCACCACTTGGGTTGCTGAATGACCCAGATCCTCAAGGCCCTGTCGCTGAGCCTCGCACAGCTAAGCGATCCGCGCTTCCGGTCGGTCCTCCTCAAGGGGATCGGCCTTGCCATCGCCCTACTGGCGGGCATCTACGCCATCGTCATGTGGATCGTCGGCTGGCTGCTGGGGGACTCGGTGACGCTGCCGTTTATTGGCGAGGTCACATGGGTCGACAACGTGGTGTCGTGGGGCTCGATCCCGCTGATGCTCCTACTCTCGACCTTCCTGATGGTGCCCGTAGCCTCGGCAATGACCGGCATCTTTCTGGACGATGTCGCCGACGCGGTCGAGGACAAGCACTACACCGGCCTGCCTGCCGCCAAGCGGATCTCTCTGGCGACCAACATCACCGACTCGTTCCGCTTTCTCGGCGTGATCGTGGTCGCGAACCTGCTGGCGCTGGTGCTCTATCTGATTTTTGCGCCCTTTGCGCCACTGATCTTCTGGGCCCTGAACGGCTTCTTGCTGGCGCGGGAATATTTCCAGATGGTCGCGATCCGACGCACCGACCGCGCGGGTGTCAAAAAGCAGCGTCGCCGCAATGCCCTGACCCTGTGGATCGCGGGCGGACTGATGGCCCTGCCCCTGTCGATCCCGCTGGTGAACCTACTGGTTCCAGTGGTGGGCTGCGCGATGTTCACCCACCTGTACCATCGTCTGCCGCGCTGACCGCGGCAGACCGCTTTATTGCTGATCTGTCAAGATCGGCTGCGGGCGCACACTCTTCCACGGATCCAGATCCCGGATCGACAGCCCACCAAAGATAATCACCGCTGCCAGAATCGCCCAAATCGACGTGCCCCAGATCGTCGTGATCAAAGCCACGCGCTTGGGGCGAAAGTCCGCAGGGGCGCCAGCCGGCGTTCCGGGCACAACCTCGCCTTCGTCGCCTTGGGTCCGCAAATTCAGCGGCAGAACGACAAACAGGGTCATGAACCAGCATACCGCGTATAGAACGATGGCGGCGGTGATTGTCATCAGACTTGCTCCAATTCCACGAGGCAGCCGTTAAAGTCCTTGGGGTGCAAGAACAGTACGGGCTTGCCGTGGGCGCCGATCTTGGGCTCGCCAGAACCCAGAACCCGTGCGCCGGTTTCTTTCAGGTGATCGCGGGCTGCGATAATATCGTCCACCTCATAACAGACATGGTGAATGCCGCCAGAGGGGTTCTTTTCCAAGAAGCCGTTGATCGGGCTATCGTCGCCCAGCGGGTAGAGTAGTTCGATCTTGGTGTTCGGCAATTCGATAAAGATCACGGTCACGCCGTGGTCGGGCTCGTCTTGGGGGGCGCCAACCTTGGCCCCCAAGGCATTCCGGTACTGGTCTGCGGCGGCCTGCAAATCCGGCACTGCAATAGCGACGTGGTTCAAACGTCCGATCATACTGTCGTCTCCTCCTGTTGGGTCGCGGGTAGTTATCGCGCCGCAGCGCAGCACATTGCAAGCGCCGCCAAGGTCGCAGGCCATTAACCATGCGTTATCCATGCGCTCGCTATTCTGACCCAGACCCGCCCGAGTCGAGGAGAAGCCCGATGAACGACGATGACCTGACCTACCGAATGACCCGCCCCACCCCTGCGCGCCCCCTGACCGGCCTCAGCCTGCTACTGGTCGAGGACAGCCGCTTCACCTGCGAGGCCCTGCGCCTGATGTGTATGCGCTCTGGTGCGCGCATCCGCCGCGCTGATTCCCTGCGCTCGGCCCGCCGCCACCTCAGCATCTATCGTCCCGACTGCCTGATGGTGGATCTTGGCCTGCCCGACGGCAATGGCTGCGACCTGATCTCTGAACTGACGGACACCGCCATGCGCCCACCCGTCCTGATCGCGATTTCCGGCGACCAAGGGCTCGAGGCCCCCGCGCTCCAAGCCGGTGCCAATGCCTTTATCCCCAAACCGCTGCAATCCCTGTCAGTGTTTCAGGAGACGATTCTGTCCTTCCTGCCCGTGAACCGGCACCCCACAGGACCGCGCATGATCAACGAAGAGCGGATCAACCCTGACCGCTTGGCCTATTACGATGACCTCAGCCATGTGGTGCACATGCTGGACGAGGATCGCGATCAAACCTGCTCCAAGCTCGGGTATGCGTTGCAGTTCCTACGAGGTGTCGCGATCAGCGCCGATGACACACCAGTGATGGATGCGGTCGAGTCGCTGTCCCAAGCGATCCAAGGCGGCCAACCCGCGGCTCCAGCGCGCGCCAATCTGGCCGCCCTCCTGCAACAGCGGATGAATGCGCTGGCTGTCGCCTGATTACAGCACCAGCCGCGGATCACCGCCCATGTCGAGACCGGGGAACACCTTGGTCTCGAGCACACTCTGTTCGATTCCAAACAGCGACCGCAGCGTCCACGCCGCGTGGGCGCGCACATCGCGGGTCGGCATCAGGTCGCGACGCGCATACAAGTCAGCATCCCCCAGCCCCGGCCAATCGGCCCAGACCTGACCACCGCGCAGAGCACCGCCCGCCATGACCATCGCGCTGCCCGTCCCGTGGTCCGTTCCGGCAGAGCCATTCAGCCGCGCCGTCCGCCCGAACTCGGTCATCGCCAGCACAACCGTCTTACCCCAGATGTCAGGGCCCAGATTGTCATGCAGACCGCCAATCACCTCGGCCAATTGCGTGCCCGCGCGGTTGATCGCGTTCTTCTGCCCCTTGTGCGTATCCCAGCCGTTCAAGGAAAAGGCCGCGATCCGCGCTTCTTCCTTCAACCGCGCCGCCGCGAAATCGGCCAGCAGCACATGCCCGTTGGCCGCCTGCTTGCGGTTATCCTTCATCCGCTGGGTCACCATGTCCTGCGCGTCCAGCGCGGTTTCAGGCACGTCAATCAGCCCCAAACTTTCCGCAATCTGCACTGCATCCGTAACTGCCCCGCTGAACAGCGGATCATCATGGCTGACCATCTCCAGCAAGAGCCGTGCCTGCGGGCTCAGGTTCAGATCCGACTCGGGCGCCCACGTACTCACCGGCGCATCGCCCCGCATCAGCAGCATCTGGTCACGCCCCAAGGCAAAGGACGTCTCGCCACTCACCCCCGGCACGCTCTGCAGCAGCCGATTCAGCCAGCCGTCCCGCGACCTGCCTGTGTCCAGCCCCACGGTCCCCGCCTCCAGCAGGTCCTGCCCGTCAAAGTGGCTGCGCTGATCGCGATAGGGCGTGCTGACCGCATGGGCAAAGCCCAAGGCCCCCTGCTGCCACAACGGGCGCAACGGCTCCATCGACGGGTGCAGCGCAAAAAAGCCATTCAAGTCGGCTTCGCCCACGCCGCCGCCCGTCAACCCGCCGCGCAGGCCCGCATAATCGGGGTCACCATAGGGCCGCACCATGTCCAAACCATCCATCGCGCCGCGTAGAATAATCACCACCAGCCGCGCATCCCAAGTCGCCGAGGCCAAGGCCACCGGCGTCATGAAAGGCGAGGCCGCCGCAGAACAGCCCAGCAGCGTGGACCGGATCAGGAAATCACGTCTTTTCATCGCCTTATCTCCTCTGGAACGCGGGCGAGGACAGGATGAGCCCAATGCCTTCCCAATCGGTTTCTGCTGCTTTGGCTGCAAATTTCACCGGCTCGGGCGCACGTCCCGCCAGTGCGGTCTCGACGAAACTGCGCGGGTCCGGCAGCTTGGTCGTCAGGGCCTGAGGCGCAGTCATCGACCATTGAATACGCTCTGCCAAACCTTGGGGGCTGACCCAGCGATAGTCCGCTTCGGGCAGACCATCGGGCCCATTCGGATCGAACCAAGGCTGCCCCATCAAGGACATCGGCACGAGGAACCGCGCCTTGGTGTTGCTGTCATTCATCCGCTCCAGCATCGCCGGATGAATATCCAGTGCGCGGCAGGCCGAGACCATGAAATCAATCGGCGGCTTTACGTTCGACGGCGCGGGCGCCCAAGAGGCCGGATGCTCTAGCATCGCGCGGTAGCCCGCCACCAGATCCCCGTTCGCCCCAATCATCGCTGCGGCCATATGTTCGACCAAGCCTTCGTCCGGCGCATCCGCCACGAAATAAACCGCCAGCTTGTACGCCAGATGGCGCAGGGTGACGGGGTTCACGGACAGCGCCTCGACAAACTCTCGCAGGTCGCGCTCGCGATCCCCCGGTGCGCCGCCCCAATACTGCCCGAGGATCATGAATGGCCCCGGCTCGGCGGCATTCGGCTTGAACACAGCACGGGTGTTCTTCTCGACCTTCAGGCCCGTCAGCAGCCCGGCCAGAGCAGTCACATCCGCCTGCGTATACCCGCCGCCCACGCCCAGCGTGTGCAGCTCAAGCATTTCACGGCCAAGGTTTTCGTTCAGACCGATCTTGCGCTTGGACTTCTGCGCGGCGACGCTGTTCGGGCCATAATTCTTTTGCTGGTCCAGATAGACCTGCATGATCGGATGGGTCTCTGCCGCCCACAGCATATCGGCAAAGCGCCCCGCCACATGGGACCGGATCGCATCCTCGACATAGGATGCCATGCTCGCACGATGCAATTGGCTGCGCGGCCCCGTGGCGAAGTGGTCGGTCCAGAACCACACCAGCCGCTCGCGGAAACCATCTTCGGACATGATCCCGCGCAGCAGGATATGACGGGCGCTCCGCATTTCGGCTGCGCGCAGCTTCTTGCGGTGCTTGCTGAGTTGACGGCGCGCGGGAGTCTCGGCCTCCGTGCCACGTACCTTTTTGCGGGCCTGCAACAAGCGGTGAAATTCGCGAATATCCTCGCCTGCTTCGCCGTCAAAGCGCGGCACCGGATATGTCTCGGCCATGCGGTCGGGACCGGTTAGGCGGCGCAACATATCCTCAACGCCGGTTGGGCGCGCAAAGCGGGGTGACACGCCCGTTCCGAAACGGATGTCAGCCAAGGCAGGGTCGAACACCATGCAGAACCTCGAAGCAGTGGACTCACTGTTCCAACAATGAACAAAGGCAGCGCGATTCGCATCGCACTGCCTCGTGAACGTTTCCAAATTCGGCACAATAGTGCCGAGGTCGGCTTACTCTTGCGGAATAACGCGCAGGTTCAGCTCCATCAGCTGCTCTGCGGTGGGCTCCGACGGAGCATCCATCATCAGATCTTCTGCACGCTGGTTCATCGGGAACATGATAACCTCGCGGATGTTCTGCTCTTCGGCCAGCAGCATCACGATACGGTCGATGCCCGCAGCACAGCCACCGTGGGGCGGTGCGCCGTATTTGAACGCGTTAACCATACCACCGAAACGCTTGTTCACCTCGTCCGCACCGTAACCGGCGATTTCGAACGCTTTGTACATGATCTCGGGCTTGTGGTTCCGGATCGCGCCCGACACCAGCTCGTAGCCGTTACATGCCAGATCGTACTGGAAGCCCAACACCTTCAGCGGATCGCCATTCAGCGCGTCCATACCGCCCTGCGGCATCGAGAACGGGTTGTGTTCAAAGTCGATCTTGCCGGTCTCTTCGTCCTGCTCGTAGATCGGGAAGTCCACGATCCAAGCGAACGCGAAACGGTCCTTGTCGGTCAGGTTCAGCTCTTCGCCGATCACGTCGCGCGCCTTGCCGGCCACACGCTGGAACGACGCGGGCTTGCCGCCAAGGAAAAACGCCGCATCGCCGACGCCCAGACCCAGCTGCTGGCGGATCGCCTCAGTGCGCTCGGGGCCGATATTCTTCGCCAAGGGACCTGCCGCTTCCATGCCATCCGCGCCGTCACGCCAGAAGATATAGCCCATGCCGGGCAGACCCTCTTTCTGGGCGAACGCGTTCATGCGGTCACAGAACTTGCGGCTGCCGCCGGTGGGTGCGGGGATCGCACGGATTTCGGTGCCTTCCTGCTCCAGCAGCTTAGCAAAGATCGCGAAACCGGAACCGGCAAAGTGCTCGGACACAACCTGCATCTTGATCGGGTTGCGCAGGTCGGGCTTGTCGGTGCCGTACCACAGGGCCGCATCACGATAGCTGATCTGCGCCCACTCGGCGGGGGCGTCCACTTTCTTGCCGCCGCCGAACTCTTCGAACACGCCAGCGATCACGGGCGAGATGGTGTCGAACACATCTTGCTGGGTGACGAACGACATTTCCATGTCGAGCTGGTAGAAGTCGGTGGGCGAACGGTCTGCGCGGGGATCCTCGTCGCGGAAACAGGGCGCGATCTGGAAATACTTGTCAAAGCCCGACACCATGATCAGCTGCTTGAACTGCTGGGGGGCCTGCGGCAGCGCATAGAACTTGCCGGGGTGCAGACGCGACGGCACTAGGAAGTCGCGCGCGCCTTCGGGCGACGATGCGGTGATGATCGGGGTCTGGTACTCGCGGAAGCCCTTGTCCCACATGCGGCGACGGATCGAGGACACCACATCAGAGCGCATGGTCATGTTGCGCTGCAGCTTCTCGCGGCGCAGGTCGAGGTAACGGTACCGCAGGCGAGTTTCCTCGGGATACTCCTGATCACCGAACACCATCAGGGGCAGCTCGTCGGATTTGCCCAGAACTTCGATGTCACGGACAAAGACTTCGACTTCGCCAGTCGGAATCTTGGGGTTCACCAGCTCGGGGTCACGCGCTTTGACGTTGCCGTCGATGCGGATACACCATTCGCTCCGGACCTTCTCGACGTCCTTGAAAACAGGGCTGTCGGGGTCGCACAAAACCTGTGTCACGCCAAAGTGGTCGCGCAGGTCGATAAACAGAATGCCGCCGTGGTCGCGGACACGGTGCACCCAGCCCGACAGGCGGACGGTTTCACCAACGTTGTCTTTGTTCAGGTCAGCGCAGGTGTGGCTGCGATAGGTGTGCATCAGGCTCTCCGGACGGGTGGTATCAAGTTGACGCCGATACACATGCCCACGCCCCAGAAGTCAAGAGAAGCCGCCAATTTCGGGCCCCAAGGCCCCCTTTGGCGGCCTTGTTTCACGCCTCGATCGGGGTTCGCGTGGCGTCAGCCCAACTCTGGGCTGTGATCGTATAGCATTTATAGGGCACCGGACCTTGCCCCATATCCAGATCAGCGTCGTACTGGTGCACCGCCCCGACCCGCCCGCTGGCGATCTGCGACCGAACGTTGTCCGGCGCAATGTGCAGCCAGACCTCGGGGCGGCTTTGCAGCACATGGCCAACCATCAGCGCCTTCATCCGGCGGTTCCACGCCCCGCCCCAGTGCGCGCACCCCAAAAAGGTGAACCCGATCGCGATCCCGTCTGGCTGGTCCGGCACATCGTAGAACCGCGAACAGCCCAAGATCGTGCCCGTCGCGACCTCTATCGCGACCAGAGTGCCCCCTGCCCCCAGCAAAAAGTCGAAATACGGGTCGAACACGGGCCGCTCTGCCCGCCCCTTGGCCGGATGCTGCGCCCACGTCGCGGGATCAGAGGCCGCCGCGTACAATCCCTCACGATCACTTGACCGCAGGGGGCGCAATTCCAGAACCCCGTCGGTCAACACCACATCTGTTGCAAAATCCCGCATGATCAGGGCCCTTTCTCTCGCACATGGAAACGCAAGCAGGCTCTAGCAGCCGATTGGTCCTATCGCCATATCCACATTTCCGGCAGCCCACAGAACCAATTCAACGCTCGTCTTTGTCACAGAAACCTCACGTCAAGGTGACTGAAACTTACGGCGGGGTCTCTGCGTTATATTCCCAGACCACGATATAATCGAGCGCGCAGCCCTAAATTTGCGCGTGATGCTTTTCACCAGCGGCACCGACCGCCGCCAAAACAGGACAAAGTCTGACTTACATATTCCTCTAGAGTTTCGCCGCTGTTTTGGCATCAGACCCAGGTTATCGACATGCTTCATACGAACTTTCAGAAGACCACCGAGAATTTCATCGAACCGGCCCGCGCCCAGTCGCAGCCCCGCGCCATCGCGATCATCGCAGGCGCCGACGGGCAACCGCCACTGCCCGCACATGTGCTAGAGTTGGTCTCTGACCGGCTAGAGGCGCCGGTGCAGCTTTATTTCTCGTCTGCTCGTCAATTGCGTGCCTACAAAACCTCTGACAGCGACGCGGCAGAGATCGCTCTGGTCATTTGCGACCGTCCGATCACCGGCCCGCTGGCCACCCTGCCTGCGCTCTATGCATCCGAAGTCACCGACGGCATCCCCCTGCGCACCCTGATGCGCCAGATCGACGCCATCACCGAAAATGCGGTACGCCCCCGCGCGGCATAACCCGCCGCCCCCAGCGACATTCAAACCCTCTGGCCGCCAAGCCAGAGGGTTTCCTTTTGTCCAAACAATCGCGCCCATAAAAAAGGGCCCCGCAGGGCCCAAATCTGTCGCAGTCCTAAGAAGCCTTAGGAGAAATCCTCGCGGATGATCGCCTTCTCCGGCACGCCCAGATTTTTCAGAGTCTCTTCCAACTCGTCGACCATCTCGTCGGGACCGCACAGGTAAAAGGGCGCGTGCTTGGGGTTCGCATAATCATACAAGAAATCCTTGTTGATCGCGCCGCCATACATGCCATGGGGCAAAGTGCCTTGCTCGGTCAGGACAAAAATCGTCTTCAGGCCGGGCATCTCTTCGAACTCTTCGCGCAGGATAATGTCGTCCTCGGTCTTGTTCGAGAATATCAGCGTCGCGCCGCCCATGGTGCCTTTGTCCTTCACGCGCTGGCGCATGATCGCGATAAAGGGCGTAATGCCTGCGCCGCCCGCGATAAAGGTGCCGGGGCCTTCGTCATGGATTGCCCCCCACGGGTCCGAAACCTCGACCTGTTCGCCGACCTCAAGCGTACGGATCTGGTCGGTCACGCCGTCATGCTCGGGATAGGTCTTGATCACAAATTCGATCTTCGACGCATCCTCGGTCATCACGGGGGTAAAGGGACGCGCCTCGTCGCGCCAGCCGTCGCGCATCAGCGTCAGGTCCACGGCCTGACCGGGCTCGATGTCGAAATCTTCGGGACGGGTGAACACCAGATGACGGGTGTCATGCGTGACTTCTTCGTTCTTTTCCAATGTCAGGATCGTACCCATAACTCGCAATTCCTTTCCTAAATCTCGTTGGAAAGGCAACGCACTGGGCCCCGCTCGCGTTCCCTAGGCGCCTTGTAAAACAGACGTTATCAGACCGCGCAGCGAGTTTCCGACGTAAATCGCCCGCGCATTCAGCAGATCATCCAGCGTCAGGTGCTGTATCCGCACCTTGCCCGCGCAAATCAGACTGGACCGCAGCACACCGGGCAGCAAACCGTCCGAGATGGGCGGTGTCACCAGCCCCTGCCCCAAGTCGGCAAAGACATTGGTGATTGTCCCCTCGCACACATGGCCCGCGCCGTTCAGATAGATCAACTCGTCCACATCCGCAGGCATCGCGGCGCGGTCGCGGTCATAAAGCTGTCTTTGGGTGGTCTTCACGCCCAGCCACGGGTCATCGGCATCCAGCCGCGTCTCGGCAACAGCCAGTCGCCACACCGTCCCCTCGGGCAGGGGCGTGTAGGGCGCATGGGTGATCTCTGGCCGACCGCCTGCATCCACAGTCAGCCGCACGCGCTGCGGCCCATCAGCCTCAAACGCAGCTAGCGCCGCCTCGACCCCGATGGGCGCAATCCCCAGCCGCCGCGCGGCAAAGGCCAGACGTTTGCGGTGAACATCCCCGCGCTCGAAACCGCCCTCAGGCGTCCAGAGCATGGTTTCGATCAGGCGGAAACCTTGGTCGGCAGGCGGGCGTAGCGGGCTTTCCATAGGGCTTCCTCGTATTCGCTGTCGGCGGTAGAGTCCCACACGACCCCGCCCCCCACGTTCAAGGTCACATCCGCGCCGTCCACCAGCAGGGTCCGGATCGCCACGTTGAACTCGGACCGCCCGTCGGGGGCCATCCAGCCGATCGACCCACAGTAGATGTCGCGGGGACCGTGTTCCAGTTCGTGAATGATCTCCATCGCGCGGACCTTGGGCGCGCCGGTGATCGATCCGCAAGGGAATAGCGCCGTCATGATCTCGGCAAAGCCGACACCTTTGGCCAGCTGTGCCCGCACCAGCGATGTCATCTGGTGCACGGTCGCGTAACTCTCGACATGGAACAGCTCGGGCACTTTGACAGAGCCGGGCACTGCCACGCGGCTGACGTCATTGCGCAGCAAGTCCACGATCATCAGATTTTCGGCGCGGTTCTTTTCATCCTGCGCCAACCACGCCTTGCGGCGCGCATCCTCGGCGGGGTCATCGCTGCGGGGCTGGGTGCCCTTCATCGGGCGAGTCTCGATCACGCAATCCGCAGAGGTGCGGAAAAACAGCTCGGGACTGCGGGACAGCATCGCGGGCAACCCGTCCTGCAGAACCAAAGCCCCATGCTTCACCGGCTGCACCCGCGACAGACCCTCGTACAGCGCCTCGGGCGATCCCGAGCAGCGCGCGGTCATCGGAAAGGTCAGGTTCACCTGATAAATGTCGCCCGCCCCGATATAGGCGTGCAAACGGTCGAACGCATCCTCGTACCGATCCGCCGACCATACAGGGGCCACATCGGACAATTCCGCAGCACCGCCCGACAAATCGCGCACCACAGGCGCGTCATACACGCCAAATCGCAACAGCGGCACACGCCGCCCCTCTGGCATCAAGGGCATCAGCCGCGGCTCCAAAGCATAGCCGAGCTCATAGCTGGCATACCCAGCAACCCACGCACCGCCCGCCAAAGCGTCATCCACCGCAGCCAAAGCCGCAGCCACCTGATCCGCCGACCACGCCTCGATCACGCGGCGCGCGCCCTGAAAACAGGTGCCCTCACCCATGGGGCCATGATCGAAACGAATCTCCAAAACGGTCTCCTGTGCCATCCGTAGGCGGGACTTAGGGGATTACACGCGCAAGGACAGAAAAGAAAACGCCCCCTGCGGGATTTTTTCCGTCCTTTTTCCGGATAACTGCGGCTGCTACGCCATGTGCTCTTTACCGAGGCGCATCTTAGGCCCTATCCCCCCTTGCAGATGGGTCGCCGATGTCTATAACGCACGACAATTTGCGCACCCTCCGCGCCCGAACTGCCAGCCTGGGGATTACCGATATGCCGAAAAGAACCGATATCAACTCGATCATGATCATCGGAGCCGGACCGATCATTATCGGTCAGGCCTGCGAGTTCGACTACTCTGGCGCACAAGCCTGTAAGGCCCTGCGCGAAGAAGGCTACCGCGTCATTCTGGTGAACTCGAACCCCGCGACGATCATGACCGACCCCGGTCTGGCCGACGCCACCTATATCGAGCCCATCACCCCCGAGGTCGTTGCCAAGATCATCGAAAAAGAGAAACCCGACGCCCTTCTGCCCACCATGGGCGGTCAGACCGGCCTGAACACCGCGCTGTCCCTCGCGGACATGGGTGTTCTCGAAGAGCACGGCGTCGAACTGATCGGTGCCAACCGCGAAGCCATTGAAAAGGCCGAAGACCGCGCCCTGTTCCGCGACGCCATGGACAAGATCGGTCTGGAAAACCCCCGCGCGACCATCGTGACCGCGCCCAAGAATGAAAAGGGTCACTATGACCTAGAGGCTGGCGTCGCCATCGCGCTCGAAGCGCTGGAAGACATCGGCCTGCCCGCGATCATCCGTCCTGCCTTTACACTTGGCGGCACCGGCGGCGGCGTGGCGTACAACCGCGAAGACTACATCCACTACTGCCGCACCGGCATGGACGCCTCGCCCGTAGGTCAGATCCTTGTCGATGAATCGCTGCTGGGCTGGAAAGAATACGAGATGGAAGTGGTCCGCGACAAAGCGGATAACGCGATCATCGTCTGCTCGATCGAAAACGTCGATCCCATGGGTGTGCACACCGGCGACTCGATCACCGTGGCGCCTGCGTTGACCCTGACCGACAAAGAATACCAGATGATGCGCACCGCCTCGATCGCGGTTCTGCGCGAGATCGGCGTAGAAACCGGCGGCTCGAACGTTCAGTGGGCCGTGAACCCCAAGGACGGCCGCATGGTCGTCATCGAAATGAACCCCCGCGTGTCGCGCTCGTCCGCTCTGGCGTCCAAGGCCACCGGCTTCCCCATCGCGAAGATCGCGGCCAAGCTGGCGGTTGGCTACACGCTCGACGAACTGGACAACGACATCACCAAGGTGACGCCCGCGTCGTTCGAACCCACCATCGACTACGTCGTCACCAAGATCCCGCGCTTTGCGTTCGAGAAATTCGCAGGCTCCGAGCCGCACCTGACCACCGCGATGAAGTCGGTCGGTGAAGCCATGGCCATCGGCCGTACCATCCACGAGTCGATGCAGAAAGCACTGGCCTCGCTGGAAACCGGTCTGACCGGCTTTGACGAGATCGAAATCCCCGGCGCGCCTGATGTCGCCGCCGTGACCAAGAAACTGGCCGAACAGACCCCCGACCGTATCCGCGTCATTGCGCAGGCCATGCGCGAAGGTCTGACCAACGACCAGATCCAGGCCGCAACCGCCTTTGATCCTTGGTTCCTCGACCGTATCCGCGAAATCGTGGAGGTCGAGAACGAACTGAAGAAAGACGGCCTGCCCGTCACCGAAGAGGGCCTGCGCCGCGTCAAGATGTTCGGCTTCTCGGATGCCCGTCTGGCCAAACTGACCGGCCGCGACGAAGCTCAAGTGCGCCGCGCCCGCCAGAACCTGAACGTCGTCGCGCAGTTCAAGCGTATCGACACCTGCGCCGCGGAATTCGAAGCGCAGACCCCCTATATGTATTCGACCTACGAAAGCCCCGTCATGGGCGAGCCCGAGTGCGAAGCGCGTCCCAGCGACCGCAAGAAGGTCGTGATCCTTGGCGGTGGCCCCAACCGCATCGGTCAGGGCATCGAGTTCGACTACTGCTGCTGTCACGCCTGCTACGCGCTGACCGACGCAGGGTTCGAAACCATCATGATCAACTGCAACCCCGAGACCGTGTCGACCGACTACGACACCTCGGACCGTCTGTATTTCGAGCCCCTGACGCTGGAGCACGTGCTGGAAATCCTGCGCGTTGAAATGTCGAACGGCACCCTGCAGGGCGTCATCGTTCAGTTCGGCGGCCAGACCCCGCTGAAACTGGCCAACGCGCTGGAAGAAGAGGGCATCCCGATCCTCGGCACCTCGCCCGACGCGATCGACCTTGCCGAAGACCGCGAGCGTTTCCAGGATCTGGTCAACCGTCTCGGCCTCAAGCAGCCCCACAACGGCATCGCGTCCACCGACGAAGAAGCCTTCAAGATCGCAGAGCAGATCGGCTACCCGCTGGTGATCCGCCCCTCCTATGTTCTGGGTGGCCGCGCCATGGAAATCGTCCGCGACCTGCCCCAGCTCGAGCGTTACATCGCCGAAGCCGTGGTCGTGTCCGGCGACAGCCCCGTCCTTCTCGACAGCTACCTCTCCGGCGCGACCGAGATCGACGTTGACGCCCTGTCCGACGGCAAGGATGTCCACGTTACCGGCATCATGCAGCACATCGAAGAGGCTGGCGTGCACTCGGGCGACTCCGCCTGTTCGCTGCCCCCCTACTCGCTGCCCAAAGACATCATCGAAGAGATCAAGCGCCAGACCGTCGCGCTCGCCCTCGAACTGAACGTCGTCGGCCTGATGAACGTCCAGTTCGCGGTCAAGGACGGCGACGTCTACCTGATCGAGGTGAACCCCCGCGCCTCCCGCACCGTGCCCTTCGTGGCCAAGGCAACCGACAGCGCCATCGCGTCCATCGCGGCCCGCGTCATGTCCGGCGAGCCCCTCTCGAACTTCCCGCTCCGCCCCTCGTATCCCGAAGGCTCGGACATGGACACCGAGATGCCCATCGCCGACCCCATGACCCTCGCGGACCCGAACATGCCGTGGTTCTCGGTCAAAGAGGCCGTGCTGCCCTTCGCCCGCTTCCCCGGTGTGGACACCATCCTCGGGCCGGAAATGCGCTCGACCGGCGAAGTCATGGGCTGGGATCGCAGCTTCCCCCGCGCCTTCCTCAAGGCCCAGCTTGGCGCAGGCACCATCCTGCCCCGCGAAGGCCGCGTCTTTGTCTCCATCAAGACAGAGGACAAGACCGCCCAGATGCTCGAAGCCGCCCAGCTTCTGGCCACAATGGGCTTCGAGATTGTCGCGACCAAAGGCACCGCGGACTGGCTCACCGGACATGACGTGCCCGCCACCTTGGTGAACAAGGTCTACGAGGGCCGCCCGAACATCGTCGACATCATGAAGGACGGCGGCATCGATCTGGTCTTCAACACCACCGAAGGCGCGCAGTCCGTGGCCGACAGCCGCGAAATCCGCTCGGTGGCGCTCTATGACAAGATCCCCTACTTCACCACCGCCGCCGGCGCCCACGCCGCCGTGCTGGCCATGCAGGCCCGCGAAGAAGGCGATATCGAAGTGAGATCGCTTCAGGGGTAACCCTGAAGCACATCGCTAGAAACAACGAAGGGCGCCAATCGGCGCCCTTTTGCTTAGAAGTCAGACGCCTCATTAGCCGTCGGTCCTAGAGTTAAAAGCAACTCGTCGAGTACTTCGTCAGCACCACTTTCCTTTCGAATTAATTCATCCATGAAGTCGTCCAAAATCTTAAAGTAGGACGCCCCAGACACAAAGTGATCTCGGTCCAGATCTTCGTCATCAAATGAATCGACAAGCTTTCCCGCGGAATCATTGATAAAGATTACGTACTTGTACGGGAAATTATCCGTCTGAGAAGACCTAGCGAAGACAATCGTTTTTCCCGAGATCGACGTTACAAAACACGCCTCTTCAGCAGTAGACTTCCACAGAATATCGCCAGATCGACTGCTAGAAACTAGTCTATTGGTAAGTGTGCGCCACTTATCCTTCGTCTTCTCAGATGTTTTCGTTTCCATCGTGGTCCCCTAGTAACCTCTTTACCTCCGCCAATGCGACCGCCAAACTCTCCTTTTGGTCGTCAAGCATACTCAAAGTCTTTGCTTTCTCCATAGCTTTTTCTCTATCCGTCGCGCAAACGTTCGCTATTCTTCCTAGAAGCTTCATTTGGGAATTAAGCTCAGAGAGCCGATTCTTTAAATCTTCTGTTATAGCTAGGTCTCGGCCCTGTGCGATTGGCCCCACTAGGGTTCTTACGATGTGTGATTTATCAGAAATTACTTCGTAGCTTCCCGCATGGACTCGAGTCTTCAAATCATCAATAAAAGACCCCGCTTGGTGCAAATCAGCAATCAAATCTACATGTGCTAGCTTAGAACGGGTCCTCTCGGCGGCGAGTTGAGAAGCTTCCGCAGCAGTTTTTGCACGCCAAGATAAATAAATTGTGATCCCAAGACCTACAAGCGAGACTACCAATCCGACCAGCGAAGAAAGATTGCCCCAATTTTCAATAAGCCAAGAACCTGATGAAGAGATATTCTCGGGTTCGTCCAAAACAAGAATTCCTATGATCTAGCTATCCTCGTGAACTATATAATATCAATCTTGAAGTGAAGTGAGAATTCGTCCTATCAAGCGAAGCGTGTTTTCATAAAAGAAATCATTGCTGAAGAGGGGTGAGATGGAGATGCGGAAGCGCTGCTTTGAGCGTCTTTGCTACCCTAGGCTTTACCCCCATAAGCGTTGAGAAATTCTCAGGCGGCCTAACTGCAATATCCATGACCGACCATTACCCCTGCTTCGCCCGCCAAGCCTCAGCCCGCTGCGCCATCTTCGCATCAAACTCTGCCTCGGCCCGATCATAATCCCCGAACTCTGGGCGCATCTCGTCCTTGCGCTGGATATCGCTTTCCTGAAATTCCTCGATCGTGTCCCGCGAGTTGATCAGCCCTGACAGCTTCGACAGCATAAAGGCCACCAGCACGTCGTTCATCCGCGTGGTGTAGCCCTTCCCTTGTTTCTTGAAGAACCGGATCACGTCCTCTTCGACCCACAGGGTGACCTTCTTTTTCCGCCCCGCCCCGCGCCGGTTCAGCATGTCCCGCCAGTCATACGGAATGCGTTTGTCATTAATGATTGGCTGGTGCAGGTCCCATTCCAGTCGGGCCAGCACATCCATCAGATAGCCAAAGTGTTCGCGTTGTTTCGGGGTTTTGATTTCGGGGATCAGCATGGCACACCTCATCGACTTGGATGCCTAACAGTCCGCAAATTCGGTAAACGCCCGCTGGAGCCACCGTACGGAACGTCAGTACGTGATCCATACGCTTGCCAGCCGTGATCCAGACGCTAAAAGAAGCGCCATGGCCAAGCTCTATTTCCACTACTCCACCATGAACGCGGGCAAATCGACGGTCTTGCTGCAGGCATCCCATAACTATCTGGAAAGAGGGATGAAAACCTACCTGCTGACCGCAGAAATAGACGGCCGCGCAGGCACAGGCCGCATCGCCAGCCGCATCGGCATCGGCGCCGAGGCGGACACCTTCAACCCATTGGAAAACCTAGAGGAAAAGGTCATATCCCGCCTCAAGTCCGGCGAAATCACCTGCATTTTCGTGGACGAAGCGCAGTTCCTGACCGAAGACCAAGTCTGGCAACTTGCCCGAATTGTCGACGATCTGTCCATTCCGGTCATGTGCTACGGCTTACGCGTTGATTTCCTTGGAAAACTTTTCCCCGGATCAGCGGCATTGCTCGCTTTGGCAGACGAAATGCGAGAAGTCCGCACAATCTGCCACTGCGGAAAAAAAGCCACCATGGTCATCCGCAAAAACCCCGACGGCTCCGTCCAAACCTCTGGAAATCAAGTGCAAATTGGCGGCAACGAAACCTACATCAGCCTCTGCCGCCGCCATTTCCGAGAGGCCACGGGCGACGCGACCATCACCTCTTAACCTCTTTCTTGGTAAAAATACCCAAATCAGACTGGATTCACCAATTCCCGCCCTTCGGCAAACGCGATCAGGTTCTCAACCGCGACCATCCCCATCGCCTCGCGCACTTCCAGCGCCGCCGTGCCCAGATGCGGCAACAAAACAACGTCCGAGCGGGCCATTAACGTTTCGGGAACCGCTGGTTCATTTTCGTAAACGTCCAAGCCCGCACCGGCGATGTCTCCAGCTTCCAACGCCGCAATCAGTGCCGCCTCGTCCACCACATCACCCCGGGCGATGTTTACCAAATACCCGTCAGGTCCCAGCGCCTTCAGCACCTCGGTATCCACCAGATGCCGCGTCTCAGCGCCGCCTGGAACGGCCACAACCAGCACATCCACCGCAGCCGCCAGTTCCGCCGCAGACTTGTGCCAAGACGTCTCCATCACCGCCTCTTTGGGCGTCCGAGAGCAGTAATGCACCGTCATATCAAACCCATAGTGGCAGCGCCGCGCAATGGCCTGACCAATGCGCCCCATCCCCAGAATGCCCAAGCGTTTGCCCGTCAGGTGCATTCCCAGCATCTGCGTGGGATGCCAACCGGTCCAGCCACCAGAGCGCACCAGACGTTCGCCTTCGCCAGCGCGGCGCGTTACCATCAGCATTAAAGTCAGCGCAATATCTGCCGTTGCATCAGTAACAGCGCCGGGTGTGTTGGTCACCAGAACGCCAGCGCCCTTGGCCGCAGCCACGTCGATATGGTTAAAGCCAACGCCAAAATTTGCCAGCAGCTTGCAGCGCCGCTTATCTACGGCGTCAAATACCTTGGCGCTATAAAGATCGCGCAACGTGGGCAAAACCACGTCATAATCACGCAAGCTTGCCGTCATTTCATCGAATTCCATAGGCAATTCGCTGGGACGGACAGTCATTTCAAACCGCTCGGCCAAGGCATCCAAAACCTTTTCGGGCAGCGGGCGGGTCACAAACAGCTTCAGCATAGGCGCGCTCCGATTGGGGTTTCTTTGTCTGGGGTGGCCAGAACGACTGCATCGTCGGCGTCGTGGAAGCCAAGAACCAAGACCTCGGACATGAACTTGCCAATCTGGCGCGGCGGGAAATTCACAACCCCCATGACCAAGCGGCCGACCAACTCTTCGGGCGCATAGTGGACGGTGATCTGGGCAGAGCTGCGCTTTTCCCCAATCTCGGGCCCGAAATCGATCCAAAGTTTGATCGCGGGCTTGCGCGCCTCTGGATAGGGTTCGGCTTTGACCACGCGGCCGACGCGGATGTCGACTTTGGCGAAATCGTCATAGGTGATCTCAGTCACGGCCCAACTCCCGACTGCGGTCTGCGGCAGCCTTGACAGTTGCACGGACCAGAGACGGCAAACCAGCGTTCTCGTCCATCAGCACTTCGAGACCCGCTTGGGTGGTCCCATTCGGGCTAGTCACGTTCACGCGCAGCTGCGCGGGCGTCTCATCCGCCCCTTCGGCCAAGGCACCTGCACCCGCGACGGTCGCCTGCGCCAGTTTCATCGCCAGCTCTGGCGACAGACCCTCGGCCTCTCCAGCCGCAGCAAGGCATTCGATCATGTGGAACACATACGCGGGACCAGAGCCAGACAGGGCGGTCACAGCGTCCATCTGATCTTCGCTCTCCAATCGCACGGTCTGGCCAACCGCCTGCAACAGGGCCTCGGACAGGGCCAGTTGATCTTCGGAAACGTTGGCATTGCCGATCAGAGCGGTGATCCCTTGGCCTACGGCCGCGGGTGTGTTCGGCATACAGCGAATGATCGCACTGTCTGCGCCCAAAGCAGCCTCGTAGGTGGCCAGAGATGTCCCCGCCGCCACCGAGACGAACAGCGTGTCGCTGCCCATTGCCGCCAATGTCGGCAGAGCCTCGCCCATCATCTGGGGCTTAACAGCGATCAGAACCAGCGCGGGATTGGCAGGCAAATCGGCGTTCACATGGACGCCTTGGGCCTGAACCCAGTCAGAGGGGAACGGGTCAATCACCCACACCGAGGTGTTCGGCAGTCCGCCCTTGAGCCAGCCCGCCAACATGGCCGAGCCCATCTTCCCACATCCCAGCAGAACAAGGCCGCGTTCGGCCACGTCTTTCATATCCATAAGGAAATCCCCGTTTTTCAGGGGCAGGTCCAGCCCGCCCCGCCTGAATTTGGGGACAGGTTAGGCGCGGCCGTACGCCTCTGCAATGGCGACTTGCAGGCCATCCGCAGGCTCGCGTCCGCCCCAAGCCACCAGCTGCATCGCAGGATAGAAGCGCTCTGCGTTCGACACAGCGCTGCTGATCATTAAGTCCACCTGCGCAGCCGTTGCCAGCTGACCGCCAGCCAGTAGCAGACCATAGCGATAGACCATTAGGCGATGTTTTTCCCAGTAGCTAAACGCACCAGACCAGACCTGATCGTTGATCAGGTTCAACGTCTCGTACACCTGCGGCATCCGGTGATGCGGCGGGTCCATTTCAAAGGTGCAGACCAGACGCAGCGTCTCGTCATAGTCTGACCACGCGAGGGTGATCGAATACGTGCGCCACTGCCCCACGACCGCCATGGCGATCTGGTTGTCCCCGACCCGGTCGAAATCCCAAGCCCTGTTTTCAGCTAACGTTTCCACAAGGTCGATCGGATGAAGATCGTCGCTCAGGAATTCTTCTGTTACCGCCATGCCGTCACCTCGATTTTTTAGATGGCTTTGGGACGTGGCAGCGCCCCAAGCGCTAGGTGCCTGCTCAAGGAAAAGCGGCATAGCGCCGCTCTCTATACGACATATGGTGCGGGTTATTGATTCGTTCGTCCAGCGATTTCTGCAGGCCGAGTCGCAATAAGTTGTGGATAGATCAGGAAAATCGCCCAAATCCGCCCACTTGCAAGACGGCTGTCACTAGACCCAAAAAGAGTCAAGGGGCGACACCGATGCGCCGCCCCTTGATCCAATTTTCGCCCAAAAGTCGGGTAAGTGACTCTTAACCCTGACCTTTTTCCAGAGCATCAAGACGCGCCTTCAGCGCCTCGTTCTCTTCGCGGGCTTTTTGCGCCATGGCGCGCACCGCGTCGAATTCTTCGCGGGTGACAAAGTCCCGCTCGGCCAGCCAACGGTCCAGCACAGAGCTGACTGCGGTTTCGGCCTCTTGCTTTGCGCCTTGGGCGACACCCATGGCGTTGGTCATCAGTTGCGAAAGATCGTCGAAAATCTTGCCCTTGGTTTGCATTGGTGTCTCCGGCGTTACATTTGACTTCTATATGGGGCGTGACGGCGTCAGGCTCAACCTTGACTTCGCCTGAAAGACAACGGCACACAGACGCACATGCAGGCACTTATACCGTACCCCAACTTTTCCCCCGAACTCTTTTCGATCGAAATCGGCGGGTTCGCGTTCGCCCTGCGCTGGTACGCGCTGGCTTATATCGCTGGCCTGATCATCGGCTGGCAGCTCATCGTGCGCGCCCTAAAGCGCCCGAGCCTGTGGCAGAACGACCAGCCCCCGATGACCCCGCGCCAAGTCGAGGATCTGCTGACTTGGATCATCCTTGGTGTGATTGTGGGCGGCCGTCTGGGCTTTGTCCTGCTTTACAAACCGCTCTATTACATGGCCCACCCCGCCGAGATCCTGATGGTCTGGCATGGCGGCATGGCCTTTCACGGCGGGTTTGCCGGGGTTGTCGTCGCTGCGTGGCTCTTTGCCGCCCGTAACAACATTCCCAAATGGCCCCTTGCCGATGCGCTGGCGCTGGCAGCGCCCACGGGCTTGCTGCTGGGCCGGATCGCGAACTTTATCAACGCCGAACTTTGGGGCCGCCCGACCGATGTGCCGTGGGCGATGATCTTTCCCACCGATCCGCTTGGCCTGCCCCGCCACCCCAGCCAGCTGTACGAAGCCGCGCACGAGGGCCTGATCCTTGGCGCCCTGATCCTCTGGATGGTATGGGGCCGCAAATACCTGCGCACGCCGGGAATTGTGACCGGAACATTCGTTGCGGGCTATGGATTGTCGCGCTTTATCGTCGAATACTTCCGCGAGAGTGATCCGCAGTTCTATGAATCCAACCCCTATGGCTACGCGCTCTGGGTTGGGGACTACGGGCTAAGTATGGGACAGCTTTTGTCCCTACCCATGCTGCTGATCGGACTTTTTATCGTTGCCTACGCGCGCCGCAAACATAGCATTCGCCCATGACAGAGTTGCTTGACCATTTCCTGAGCCGGATTTCCGCCCAAGGTCCGATCTCCTTGGCTGACTACATGAGCACGTGCCTGCTGCATCCGGATCTGGGGTATTACACCAACCGTGACCCGTTGGGTGCACGGGGGGATTTCACCACCGCGCCAGAGATCAGCCAGATGTTCGGCGAAGTCATCGGCCTCGGGCTGGCCCAAGCGTGGATGGATCAAGGCACCCCCGAGCGCTTTGTCATGGCAGAGCTTGGCCCCGGTCGCGGCTCTTTGATGGCCGACATACTGCGCGCCACGCGCCGCGTGCCGGGGTTTCATGCCGCCGCCGAGGTGCATCTGGTCGAGGCGTCGCCCGCCCTGCGTCAGGCGCAATCGGCGCGCTTGGCCGGCTATATGCCAACGTGGCACGACCACTGCGCAGACCTGCCCGACGATGTGCCGCTCTACCTCGTGGCCAACGAATTCTTTGACGCTCTGCCGATCCGCCAGTTCCAACGCGCTCAGGATGGCTGGAGCGAAATTCTGGTGACCGCGGCCGAAGGTCGCCTGACCCGTGCCCGTGCAACGCCCGCGCCTTTGGACGCGCTCGCCCATCGGCTTGATGACACGATCGAGGGTGACTTGGTCGAAACCTGCGCCCCCGCCCACGCCATGGCCGCCGAGATCGGCAGCCGGATCGCCAAGAATGGCGGCGTCGGGCTAATTATCGACTACGGCGACTGGCGCTCTCAGGGGGACACGTTTCAGGCGCTACGTCGGCACGAATACGCCGACCCGCTGGAGATGCCCGGCCACGCCGACCTGACCGCCCATGTAGATTTCGAGGCGATCGCAACCGCCGCCAGCCCCGCAAAATATACCCGCCTGACGGGACAGGGCCTGTTTCTAGAGCGTTTGGGCATCACCGCCCGAGCGCAGGCACTGGCCAAGCAACTGACCGGAACACCTCTGGAAAACCATATCGCCGCGCATCGCCGCTTGACCCACCCCGAAGAAATGGGAACGCTCTTCAAAGTGCTCGGGATCTACCCCGAGGGCGCCCCAATTCCCGCAGGACTCAGCGAATAATCATGACGCTCGACATCATTTCCGATCCCCTTCTTGCCCCCACCCAACACGGCTTTTTCGGTCGCAAGGGCGGCGCATCCTCGGGGATCTTTGCCGGACTGAACTGCGGCGCAGGGTCGTCTGACCTCAAGGAAATCGTGTCGATCAATCGCGCCCGCGTGGCCGAAGCTATGGGCGTCACACCGACGAACTTGGTCACCGTCCATCAGACACACTCGGCCACCGCCGTTGCAGTCGATGGCCCACTGGACGCCCCGGTCGAGGCGGACGGCATCGTCACCAAGAACCCCGAGATCGCCATCGCGATTCTGACGGCGGATTGCCAACCCGTCCTATTTCATGACCCCGAAGCTGGCGTGGTCGGCGCGGCCCATGCGGGGTGGAAGGGCGCCATCGGCGGCATTCTGGACGCCACACTCGACGCGATGGAGCAGATCGGCGCGCAGCGCGCCAACACGCGCGCCCTGATCGGCCCGACAATCAGCCAGCGCGCCTACGAGGTTGGCCCCGAATTCTTCGAAGACTTCATCGCAGAGGACATGGAGAACAGCCGCTTCTTTGTCCAAGGGACCGGCGACCGCATGATGTTCGACCTCCCGTCCTATGGCTTGCACCGCCTGCGCAGCGCAGGCGTGGGCGACGCGCAGTGGACCGGACATTGCACCTACTCGGACCCTGAACGATTCTATTCCTACCGCCGCACCTGCCACGCTGGAGAAGCGGATTACGGGCGCCTTATTTCGGCAATTCGCCTCTGACGTGTAAGGTGGGCGCGCCTCCTTTGCAAAAACATAGGATCACCGCCTTTAATCCAACAATCTGCCACAGGTTCGCCGCATTCAAACGTCACATTAAGCGTAAGCAAAAATAAATAGATGTGAGCGGCAACCATGAAGACCAAGACCCGGTTTATCCAATCGGTGCTCAAAACAGCATCGGAACAAGGCGCAACCCCCATGCCGTGGACACGCGGCAAGTCTCGGAAGGCATCAATCGCCAAGCGCGAGGAGCCGATTCGAAAGTCCGCCTAAACACTTTCAATCGACTCGATATGTGCCAGACCCAGCTCATGGTTTTGCAAGGAACGGCATCACATTCGGCACGCAGACAGAGACAATCCCACCCAGCACGCGCTTTGGTTTCCCATGCGTGTGCAACATCGGGAAATTTGTAAAATCTTGCGTCAAATCTTTGACACGTCGGTCAGATTACGGCATCAATGAGGCAACCCCGCTCATGGCGGGCCGCTGCCTCGCTGAGGCAGTCCTTCCAGACCGCAGGCCTCGCGGTTTATGCCGGAAACGGCGTGTTGAAAGCAAAGAGCGATCCCGACGGAGCCTCAACCGTCACATGGGGTCGCTTTTTTCTTTGCCCGATCAGCCCCCTAGCCCAAATGAAAACGCCCCGCGCATCAGACACGGGGCGGCATCCTTTGCCATATCTATACGCGCGAACCCGCAGGTTCCGTCGCGGATCAGGCGCTGCGACTTAGACGTTCCTCTAGGACATCAAACGGCACGCCGGGCTCGTCCTTTTCGCCGCGAATGACCAAAGAGGTCTTCACGCTGGCCACATTGTCCGCCTTCAGCAGCTCTTCGGTCAGGAACGACTGGAACGTCGACAGGTCAGGCGCCACGCACTTCAGCAGGAAATCGACCTCGCCATTCAGCATATGGCACTCGCGGACCAGCGGCCACGCACGGCAGCGCGCCTCAAACGCGCTCAGATCCGCTTCGGCCTGACTGATCAGACCGACATTGGCGAAAACTTTGACCTCAAAGCCTAGCGCGCGGGCATCGACTTCGGCGTGATACCCTTTAATGTATCCGGCATCTTCCAAGGTCCGGACACGGCGCAAACAAGGAGGTGCAGAGATTCCGACGCGCTTTGCGAGTTCAACGTTGGTCATTCGGCCATCGGCTTGCAACTCGGCCAGGATTCTTCGATCGATGGGATCAAGTCGTGTTCCGGGCATTGGGCTTTCCTGCTTTTTTCCGAACCTTATACATCCTACCACAGTCTGCGCAACAATATTTCAACAAAGCGCAAGAAAGTTAAGCGGACTTTCGCAAGACGCAAGGCGGCGCTGCTTTTCGCGCCGTATCACTTGTACAAGCAGCCCCTTTAACCACAGCGGCGGGGCGTCTATATCCTGCGCCTGAGACAAAGACGCAAGACAGAAAGGTGCCCTATGGCCGAGACCCGTCACACCAAGGTTCTGATCATCGGCTCCGGCCCTGCAGGTTACACCGCAGGTGTCTATGCCAGCCGTGCAATGCTGGAGCCCCTGCTGGTTCAGGGCATCGAGCCCGGCGGTCAGCTGACCACCACCACCGAGGTCGAAAACTGGCCCGGTCACACCGAAATTCAAGGCCCCGAGCTGATGACCAACATGGAAGCGCACGCGCGCGCCATGGGCACCGAAATCATCGGCGACTACATCACCAAGCTGGACCTAGAGGTGCGCCCCTTTGTGGCCCACGGCGACAGCGGCACCACCTACACCGCCGATGCAGTCATTCTGGCCACCGGCGCCCGCGCCAAGTGGCTGGGCCTGCCGTCGGAAGAGAAGTTCAAAGGTTTCGGCGTATCTGCCTGCGCGACCTGTGACGGCTTCTTTTACCGCGGCAAGGAGATTGTGGTCATTGGTGGCGGCAACACAGCCGTCGAAGAGGCGCTGTTCCTGACCAATTTCGCGTCGAAAGTGACCCTGATCCACCGCCGCGACTCGCTGCGCGCCGAGAAAATCCTGCAGGACCGCCTCTTCAAGCACGAGAAGATCGAGGTTCTGTGGAACCACGCGATCGAAGAAGTTGTCGGCACCGAAGCGCCCCTAGGCGTCACTGGCGTCAAAGCCAAGCACGTGGACACCGGCGAGATCACCGAAATCGCGTGTGACGGCTTCTTTGTGGCGATCGGCCACGCGCCCGCGAACGAGTTGGTCAAAGATGTGCTGGAAACCCATTCGGGCGGCTACGTGGTCACCAAGCCTGACAGCACCGCAACCTCGATCCCCGGTGTGTTCGCGGCAGGCGACCTGACCGACGATAAATACCGTCAGGCGATCACCTCGGCTGGCATGGGCTGTATGGCCGCTCTGGAAGCGGAACGCTTCCTTGCGGAACAGGGCGACGCGGAATAATCCCGTAAAAACAACAAAGGCTGCCCGCGACGGCAGCCTTTTTCATTACTTCATGAAATAACAAAGGCGGCCCATCAGGCCGCCTTGTTTGCCCCTTTAGCGGGCGAATGGTTCAGTGCACCGCGACCGGTGCCATATCGTTGTCCCAAGCGAGAGCAAATGCCATCTCTCGGTCACGGACCAGAGCAAGACGCTCTCCGTCTGTGTCGTGCAGCGCGTACAAAGTTGTCAGCCCCTCTGCTTGCTCTTGAACGTCCTCGGGAAGGTCAGCAACCTCGACGGAACGTACATAGACGATCTTGCGTTCGGCGCCGCTGATGAAATCGACTTTGGTGTCCATAGTCTTCACCCCTTTCGGATTTTGATTTCCTGTACCACCGCGTCAGGCACGGTGCGGTTCAGATCGATGTGAAGCAGGCCGTTTTCCATAGAGGCCTCGCCGACGTCGACTCCGTCCGCTAATACAAAGCTACGCTGGAACTGCCGCGCGGCAATGCCCCTATGCAGAAAAACCCGCTCTGCACTGTCATCTTGCTGCCTTCCGCGCACAACAAGTTGGCGATCTTCGACAGTTATTGACAAATCTTCCTCTCGGAAGCCCGCTAAGGCGAGCGTAATCCGGTAGGATCGGTCAGAGGTTTGTTCGATATTATAGGGCGGATAGCCTTCGTTGCCGCTTTTGGCGGTTCGTTCGACCAGGCGTTCCAGTTGTTCGAACCCCAGCAAATAGGGGTGCGCACCAAGAGTGAGTTTCGTCATCGACATGTCCTTATATCAAGCGACCGTCTGGCAGGCCCCGCTATGGCAACCCGCCTTGTCCCCCCAAATATGGTAGCGCAACAATCGGTGCGCAAGACCTTTGCGAAAAGCCTAACGACTTGGTAGTATGGAGCTCTGTTTTTACATCCGGTGTCCAAAATGAACGCACGCAGCGAAATTTCCATGACCGAAGAAGAAGTGCTCCGCTATGAGCTGGAGGTGTTCAAGGTCAAGCACCGCGATCTGGACGAGGCGATCACAGCCCTGCAGGAAAAGGGCACGGCTGACGCGCTGACCCTGCAGCGACTGAAACGCGAGAAACTTCATCTCAAGGACCGGATCGAACGCATCCGCGACCAACTGACGCCTGACATTATTGCGTAATCTAGTGTGTGCGCTATAAGGCGCACTCAATTTGCTAGAGGATTGCCAATGACCCAGCCGCGCGTAGGGATCATCATGGGCAGCCAGTCGGACTGGCCCACCATGAAAGAAGCCGCCGATATGCTTGATGCCCTCGGGATTGAACACGAGGTCAAGATCGTATCCGCCCACCGCACCCCCGACCGCCTTTGGGATTACGGTAAAACTGCCGCGGACCGTGGATTGCACGTGATCATCGCGGGCGCTGGCGGTGCAGCGCACCTGCCCGGCATGATGGCCTCGAAAACCCGTATCCCCGTGATCGGTGTGCCCGTGCAGACCAAGGCGCTGTCCGGCGTCGATAGCCTCTATTCGATCCTGCAGATGCCCCGCGGTTTCCCCGTGGCGACCATGGCCATCGGCGGCGCAGGCGCCGCGAACGCGGGCCTGATGGCCGCTGGCATTCTGGCCGTGAACGATCCCGATCTGGCAGAACGCCTTGATAAATGGCGCGCGGACCTGTCCGCTTCCATCGCAGAGGAGCCTGTCCGTGACTGAGCTCCTCGCCCCCGGTAGCACCATTGGCATTTTGGGCGGCGGTCAGCTCGGCCGGATGCTCGCTCTGGCTGCGGCCCGTCTGGGTCTGCGAACCGCAATCTTTGATCCCGATCCGAACGCCCCGGCTGGCCAAGTCAGCGACAGCCTGACCACCGCCGCCTACACCGACGCTAACGCCTTGAAAGCATGGGTAGAAACCGTCGATGTCGTCACCTACGAGTTCGAGAATATCCCGACCGAGGCGCTGGACATTCTGGAATCGGCCAAGCCGATCCACCCCAACCGCAAGGCGCTGGCAGTCTCTCAGGACCGTCTAACCGAAAAGGCGTTCCTGTCCGATCTGGGTCTGAAAACCGCGCCCTTCGCCGCGATCGACGACATGGACGACATGAAAGAGGCGCTCGACGAAATCGGCGCACCCGCGATCCTGAAAACCCGCCGCTTCGGCTACGACGGCAAGGGTCAGGCCCGCATCATGGCCCCCGAAGACGCGGAACAAGCGTTCGCCGACATGAACGGCGCCCCTGCGATTTTCGAAGGCTTCGTGAACTTCACCCACGAGGTGTCCGTGATCGCCGCCCGTGGCACCACCGGCGAAGTTGCGTGCTTTGATCCCGGCGAGAATGTGCACGTGAACGGCATCCTGCACACCACCACCGTGCCCGCGAACCTGACCGGCAAGCAGCGCACCGACGCGGTTCTGCTGGCGGGTCAGATCCTGAACCGTCTGGGCTACGTTGGCGTGATGGGTGTGGAACTTTTCGTGACGCCCCAAGGGCTTGTGGTGAACGAGATCGCGCCCCGCGTGCATAACTCGGGCCACTGGACCCAAGCAGGCTGTGCCGTGGACCAGTTCGAACAACACATCCGCGCCGTGGCGGGCTGGCCCCTTGGGGATGGCGCGCGCCACGCTGATGTGGTCATGACCAACCTGATCGGCGACGACGCGCACACTTGGCCGGAATTGGCCAAAGAGGCGGACACCCAAATCCACCTATATGGCAAAGCCGAGGCCCGCGCTGGCCGCAAAATGGGCCACGTGAACCGCGTGATCCGCTCTAAATAAAACGCTCCGCGAGCGGAGAGGTCATATAGGTGATCTTTCCGCCCGCCATCGTCGCGCCCACACGGCCCGTCTCGCGGTCGAAAATCACCAGATCGGCGCGCTTTCCAGCCTCAATCACACCGCGATCCGTCAGACCAAGCACCTTGGCCGGCCCCTCTGACACCAGCCGCCACGCGGCAGGCAGATCGCAGATGCCCTTTTTCACCAGTTCCAGCGCCGCATAACGCGGGCTCGGATAATGGTAATCGGACGCCAAAGCATCACACAGCCCCATCGCCACAATCTCGCGTGCGCTGACCTTGCCCGCATGGCTGGCCCCGCGCACGATATTGGGCGAGCCCATCACAACCAGATCGCCCGCGTCCCGCGCCGCCTGCGCAGCCTCAATCGTTTCGGGGAATTCACTGACATTCGCACCTAAACTGCGGAACTTTGCGCGTTTCTCGGCGGTGTCATCGTCGTGGCTGCCAATTTGCACGTGACGCTTCGTCAATTCAGCAGAAAATGCCTGCAATTCGCCAAACACGCGGTCATTTAGGCCGTGAAGCCGTTTCATGTTCTCCAGATGCTTTTCCGGACTCCGTCCGGACTTCAAAGCCTGCCCCGTCAGCCGAGGCGGGGTTTTTCCGGCCGCCAAACGGTCATGTGGCAAATGGTCATTGAAAACGACGTATCGCAGCCCTGTTTTGTTGATTAGCCGAATCACATCGTCGAATTGCTCGAACATGTGGGTTTCCAGCCGCAGCTGCAGCCGAAGATCCGTTTTCACTTGTGGCGCGGCCTGCTCCCATGCAGAAAACAGGCGATCCGCGAACTCAGGGCCCCGCATCCCGCCTTCCCAGCTGTAAAACTGGGCCAAAACGGCTGTGGTGATGCCATTTGCGGCCAATTCAGCCTCTACGCTGAACAAACCGTGCTCCATCGCGGTCAGCGCCCCGCGCCGAACGGCCACATGACGCTCGAACCCGTCGCCATGCACATCCACGATGCCGGGCGCGACGGTCCAGCCGCTCAGATCGACTTTTCGCCCGTCTGGGTTGGCATTTCCACCATTAGCCCCTGCGTTTCCACAAAAGACTTCGGTGATTTGACCATCAGCGATCAACAAGGCACCACGCCCCAAGGCCTCGCGCCCCAGAACATCCCCGTTTTCAAGGATCAAAGCTTGATTTGACATGGGCGTCCTTTGCCCTTCCCCTAGTACAACGTCCAGACTCGCCCTCGCTATAGCCCTCAAATCGCATAAAGACCATGAAGCCCAAATCCCCCCGCGTGGCCGTCCGCGCCGTGATCCTGCATGATGACAAACTGCTGCTGGTGAATGCGTGGCCCAACGGGCGCAGCGCCCTCATGTGCGCGCCAGGCGGTGGCGTGAACGCAGGCCAAAGCCTGCCCTGCGCCCTCATGCGAGAGATGAAAGAAGAAACGGGATTGGATGTAACTGTCCTAGAGCCCTGCCTGATCAACGAGTTCCACGATCCGAACTCGGGCTTTCATCAGGTCGAGGTGTTCTTTCGCTGCACAATAGAGGACGCAACACTGGACCCCGCGTGGCAGGATCCAGAGGGCGTCGTCACCCAGCGCCGCTGGGTCACACGCGCAGAAATCAATGATCTAGAGGTCAAACCCAGCAGCCTTGCCGCTGTGGCTTGGGGCGAAACGGGGCTCAGCTACGACCCGCTCGAGCCGATCCGGAACTAAGCGACAGGGCCACACCGCCCAAAACCAGCGCCCCTGACAGGATCAGCCGCAGGCTCGGCACCTCGGCCAGGAGCAGCGCCCCCATGCCAGCGGCGATCACAGGCACGGTCAGTTGCGACACAGCCGCGCGGCTGGCCCCAAGCTGCGACACCAGCCGATACCACAGCGCATACCCCATGCCAGAGGTCACAGCCCCCGAAATCACCGCCAGAACGGTGCCCATCGGGGTCAACCCGCCGCCTATGACGGCCCAAGCCAACACACCAAGCGGCGCAGCCAACAAAAAATTCGCAGCCGTGCCAGCGACCGCATCCGGTTCAGCCTTGCCTGCCAGAGAATAAAAGCCCCATGCCACGCCCGCGATTGCCATAGAGGCCGCTGGCCACAGGGGCACGGCCCCCTCGCCCGGGCTCAGCAGCCAAACCAAGCCGCCGAACGCCAAAAGCCCGCCAACCCAACGTTGGACGGGCATCTGTTCTCTGGCCGCAACAGAGGCGGCAAACATGGTGATCTGAACCATCCCAAACAGGATCAAGGCCCCGAGCCCCGCATCCAACGCGCCATAGGCCAACGAAAACCCGACCGCATAGGCCAACAGCGCCAGAACCCCGATCCCCCGCCTTCGCCCTTTAAAAACAAGGGGCGCGCGGGTCAAAAGCACCAGCACAATAGCACCCGACACCAGCCGCACAGCCGCAAAGGCCATCGGCGCCATATCCGCCCCATCCACCGCCATGCGGTTCAGGATCGAGTTCGCGGCAAAGGCGATCATGGTGAGGGTTGTCAGAACAATCAGCTGCATAGAAACACCCTATGCAAGTTTCAGGCCGACCGACATGACACTTTGGATCAATATGGCGCGATCCCGCCATCCGCCGCCAAGGTGCACGCGACCCGCGCAATCCCCCGATGTCCAACCGCGCGGCCCGTCATACCCGCTAAACTGCAGCCCGCACTGCGCCGTTGATAGAGTACGGCCATCGCATTGGGCGGCACCACATCACGCAGCGCAGATCTGTGCAGCTCACCTCAGCTTCCAAAGGCCTTCGGATATTCCAGCGTCACGGCCCCTTTCAAAGGGCCCGTCCCCGCCACCAACGTATGATCAGCGCTATAGGGTGTTATTAATTCGACGTCTGTTATGGTCGAAAAGCCACAGTTTTTGTAAAAATCGACGTCACCCAACACACAAATCGACGAATTAGACGCCTCGGCCCACGCGACCAGCTGCTTCACCATCCGCCGTCCGTGTCCGCGCCCCTGCCAGTCGGGATCAATGGCCACAGGCGCCAAACAAAGCCAGCCCTTGGGCCCCTTCATCGCGCTCAGCGCATAGTATCCGACGACACCGCCCTCAAACGGCAGCACCATCTCGCCGGCCATTGCGCCCGACTTGCGCAATGCCAATACCAGTTGCGCCTCGTCGGCACCGCCAAAGGCGCGTCGCAGCAGCCCATCCACAGCCTCTTCTTCTCCGCGCCGCATCTCGCGCACAAATTCCGGCATCTTCAGCACAGGCCTGCCCTCTTCTTTTTGCAAAAAATACTCACGGCACCACGATAACCACAGGCACACCGCAAAAGAAAAGGGCGCCCCGCAGGACGCCCTTCCCTCAATCCAATTGGATCGGCAGATTACATCATGCCGCCCATGCCGCCCATGTCGGGCATTGCAGGTGCTGCGCCTTCTTTGGCGGGCTTGTCTGCAACCATTGCTTCGGTGGTGATCAGCAGACCAGCAACCGATGCCGCATCTTCCAGAGCGGTGCGGGTCACTTTTGCGGGGTCAATGACACCAAAGCCGAACATGTCGCCATACGCATCGGTCTGAGCGTTGTAGCCGAACTTCAGGTCTTCGCTTTCGCGGACTTTGCCAGCAACAACCGAACCGTCTACGCCTGCGTTCTCAGCGATCTGGCGCAGGGGTGCTTCCAGAGCCTTGCGAACGATTGCGATACCTGCGTTCTGGTCAGCGTTCTCGCCTTCCAGACCTGCCAGCGACTTGCCGCCCTGAACCAGAGCAACACCACCGCCAACAACGATGCCTTCCTGAACAGCCGCGCGAGTTGCGTTAAGTGCGTCATCAACGCGGTCTTTACGCTCTTTCACTTCGACTTCGGTCATGCCGCCGACGCGGATCACAGCAACACCGCCTGCCAGTTTGGCAACGCGCTCTTGCAGCTTCTCACGGTCGTAGTCCGACGAGGTTTCTTCGATCTGGTTGCGGATCTGGCCAACGCGGGCTTCGATCTCGGCTTTGTCGCCTGCACCGTCAACGATGGTGGTCTCGTCTTTGGATATCTGGATTTTCTTCGCGGTACCCAGCATGTCCATGGTGACCGACTCGAGCTTCATGCCCAGGTCTTCGCTGATGACCTGACCGCCGGTCAGGATAGCGATGTCCTGCAGCATGGCCTTACGGCGATCGCCGAAGCCAGGTGCCTTAACAGCAGCAATTTTCAGGCCGCCGCGCAGTTTGTTGACAACCAGAGTTGCCAGCGCTTCGCCTTCGACGTCCTCTGCGATGATCAGCAGGGGCTTCTGCGACTGGATGACCTGCTCGAGCAGGGGAACCATCGGCTGCAGCGACGACAGTTTCTTTTCGTGCAGCAGGATGAGGCAGTCTTCCAGCTCGGCAATCATCTTGTCCGAGTTGGTGACGAAGTAGGGCGACAGGTAGCCGCGGTCGAACTGCATGCCTTCGACGACATCGGTCTCGGTTTCCAGACCTTTGTTCTCTTCGACGGTGATCACGCCTTCGTTGCCGACTTTCTGCATCGCGTCTGCAATCTGACGGCCGATTTCTGCTTCGCCGTTGGCCGAGATGGTGCCAACCTGAGCAACTTCGTCGGTGCCTTCAACAGGACGTGCCGCTGCTTTGATCGCTTCGACGACTTTGGCGGTTGCCAGGTCGATGCCGCGCTTCAGGTCCATGGGGTTCATGCCTGCTGCAACAGCTTTCATGCCCTCTTTGACGATGGCCTGAGCCAGAACGGTCGCGGTGGTGGTGCCGTCGCCTGCTTCGTCGTTGGTGCGCGAAGCAACTTCTTTCACCATCTGGGCGCCCATGTTCTCGAACTTGTCTTCCAGCTCGATCTCTTTGGCAACCGAAACACCATCTTTGGTGATGCGGGGCGCGCCGAAGGATTTCTCCAGTACGACGTTACGGCCTTTGGGGCCCAGAGTTACTTTTACAGCGTCTGCCAGGATGTTCACACCCTTGAGCATACGGTTACGGGCGTCGGTATCAAACTTGACGTCTTTAGCAGCCATTGTGCTTTTCCTCGTCTGAATTGGGTTGCGTTAAGAAAGACGGTCTCAGGCGATAACGCCGAGAATGTCGCTTTCTTTCATGATCAGCAGCTCTTGACCGTCGACGGTCACTTCGGTGCCGGACCACTTGCCGAACAGAACGCGGTCGCCGGATTTCACGTCCAGCTCGACGCGTGCGCCTTTGTCATCACGGGCGCCTGCGCCAACTGCGACAACTTCACCCTCTGCGGGCTTCTCTTTCGCGCTATCGGGAATGATCAGGCCGCCAGCGGTTTTTTCTTCGCTCTCTACGCGACGGACCAGAACACGGTCGTGAAGCGGGGTAAATGCCATCTCTGAGGCTCCTTGGCTCAAAGTTAAATTCCTGTTGGTTCCTCGGCAGGGCCGAGGGCGTTATCACTCTCTCGTGTCGAGTGCTAACGACGCGAAGCTAGGTATCGCCTCTTTGAGTGTCAAGCATTCTGTGTGCAGATTTTTTCGGAAAAATTTCGCCGCGGAAGACGGGACAAATATCCATTATTTTGCCATACGTTACGCAGCCGCCATCCGGACCGGAGATCCCATGTTACGCCTGATTGCCTTTGTCTTTCTGAGTCTTCTTCATGCTTTTCCGGCACTTGCCGCTTGCGGCGCTGGCCCCGACCTAGAGCAGTTCCTGACCCCCGCGGAAAAGGATGCAATTGCAGCAATCGAGGATGAGACCGCTAACAGCACGGGCACCCTCTGGCAGGCCACGCGGGACGGGCGCAGCGTCTATATCGTCGGCACCATGCACCTGCCCGATCCCCGTCACAGCGTCGCCATGGCCGCTCTGCGCCCGATTCTGCGCGAGGTCGACGCTCTGTATCTAGAGACCGCCTCGGACGGTGCAGCCCAGATGCAGAGCCAGATCGCCAGCGATCCCAGCATAATCTTTGCCGCCGATGCGGGCACCCCCACCCTGCCAGAGCTTCTGGACGACGCCACATGGCAGCAACTGCGCGACGCGATGGCCGCGCGCGGCTTCCCTGCCCCGCTGACCGCCAAGATGCGCCCGTGGTATGTGTCGATGATGCTGTCGATCCCGCCCTGCGCCATGGACACCATGACCTCTGTTGTCGGCGGTCTGGACAAAATGGTCGAACGAGCGGCGCTCGCCTTGGACAAACCCGTCCGCAGCCTAGAGGATTGGCAGACCATCTTCTCGACCTTCTCCGATATCCCCTACCAAGAGCAGGTGGACATCATGGCCCTGTCAATCATGCCGGACGAGGTGTCAGAGGCCGCCTTTACCGCCACCCTCGACGCCTATTTCGAAGAGCGTCACGCGCGGTCGTGGGGCCTGTCCGAAGTCCTGAGCCACCGCATCCCCGGCCTGACCGCCGAACAGATCGAGGCGGAGTCCGCCCGCATGCAGGACCTACTGCTGGACCGCCGCAACCAGAACTGGCTGCCGGTGATTCTCGACGCGGTACGGGACGAGGATATCCTCGTCGCCGTGGGGGCTGCGCATCTGATCGGGGAAAACGGCCTTGTTGCTTTGCTGGAAAACGCTGGTTTCGCGCTAACACGCCTGCCCTTGTGACATCCTGTCCTTTCGGCCTGCGTGACACGGGGGCAGATGCTTTTTATAAGGCGCGCGACAGTTCAATCCGCCAAGGGACATTTCAATGACCACACTCGTTTTCGGCCACAAGGCACCTGACACCGACTCGACCGGCTCCCCGATCATCTGGTCTTGGTACCTGAACGAAATCAAAGGCACCCCTGCCAAGCCCGTCCTCCTTGGCGAGCCCAACACCGAAGCGGCATTCGTTCTGGAACGCTGGAGCCTCGAGAAGCCCGAGATCATCTCGGACGTTGCGGCTGATACCCCTGTTGTGATCGTCGACACCAACAACCCCGCAGAGCTGCCCGCCGACATTAACGCGGCCGACATTCGTGCGATCATCGACCACCACAAACTGGTTGGCGGTCTGGAAACCAAAGGCCCGATCGACATCCGCATCGAGCCCGTCGCCTGCACCGCGCCCATCATGTACAAGATGATCGGCGACGATCTGGCTCAGGCCCCCACCGGGATCAAAGGTGCGATGCTGTCGTGCATCCTGTCCGACACGCTGGAATTCCGTTCGCCCACCACCACCCAAGAGGACAAAGCCATCGCCTACGCGCTGGCCAAATATCTGGGTGTGGACATCACCGAATACGCGGCGGAAATGTTTGCTGCGAAATCGGACGTCTCGGCCTTCTCCGACGCGGAACTGATCCGCATGGACTCCAAAGAGTACGAAGTCGACGGCAAGAAATTCCGCGTCTCGGTACTGGAAACCACCGCGCCCCAGATCCCGCTGGACCGCAAGGACAGCCTGATGGAATCCTTCAAGACCGTCGAAGCCGAAGATGGCGTTGATCAGGTTCTGCTGTTCGTCGTGGACATCATCAAAGAAGAGGCCACCCTGCTGGTCCCCAACGATCTGGTCAAAACCGTCGCCGAGAAAAGCTTTGGCGCGACCGTGGACGGCGACACCGTTGTCCTGCCCGGCGTCATGAGCCGCAAAAAGCAGATCATCCCCAACCTCAAGGTCTGATCTGCCGCACCGGCATCCAAGCACGACAAAGGGCAGGCCATCCGGTCTGCCCTTTTCCTTTGGCCTTACGCCGCGCCCACGCCCTTGCGGAACACGGTGTAGACAAAGGTCAGCATCGACAGCAGCGTCAGCACAGACCCCAGCTTGGCCAGCACCTCGCCCGACTGGGTCAGGGCCATCACGATGCCCGGGATCAGGACCACAACAGCCGCCAGCGTCAGCAGATAGTGCACCTTGGCCAATCCCGTGCGCGCCGCCGGCGTCACCGCGTAATACAGCCCGTAGACCGTCATGATCACGAACCCGATCAGGTTCAGGTGCCCGTGGGCCGGCGACAGACTGTGATCCTGCGTGGCGGACATCTGAATGCCCCAGACCATCCCGATCACTGCAAAGATGGCGCCTGTCCCGACAAAAAGTGTTGCGATCCCTTTCATGCGCTGGCTCCTTCCATCTCTGCCTGTATCGCGGCCAAGGGCGGCCCTGTGAATGCCATGTGATACCGCGCGCCCGCCTCGATCACCTGTTCGATCTGCGCGGGGATCGCGAACTGCCCCTCAGCCATCTCGGCAAAGAACCCTTCGAACCCGCCGGGCGTCAGGATCACCAAATGGCGGCTCGGCCGATCCCCCACCACGCGAAAGGTGTGCGGCGCCCCGCGCGGGATAAACACCGTCTCACCAGGCCCTGCCCGCGTAATCTCTCCGTTCAGAATGAAATCACACTCGCCCGTCAGCATGACAAAGGTCTCGTCCGCATCCTCGTGCACATGCAGGGGCGGGCCCGAGTCCACAGGGGACACACTGTCGACAATCGACATGGCGCCGCCCGACGCCGCCTTGGATAAAATGGTTTTGTAATAGGTGCCCATCCATTCGATGGCACCCTCTCCCAATTCAGGATGGGTCATCGTTCCTCCTCCAAATGATCTGGAATTCAAAGGGAAACGAAAGCGCTCTCGTTGAACATAGATTACATGTATCGTGCGTATATCTATAATCGATTGTTCATATACGGACTATTTGCGTGATCAATTTTGCAACCTTGGACCTGAACCTTTTGCGGATTCTGGACGCCCTGTTGATCGAAGGCTCCACCACCCGCGCAGGACAGCGCGTTGGCCTGTCCCAACCCGCGATTTCTGCCGCCCTCGGGCGGTTGCGCCACGCCTTGAACGACGACCTGTTCCTGCGGCGTGGGAACCGGCTGGACCCGACCGAATATGCCCGCCAGATCGAAGAGCCCCTGCGCCTTGCCCTCGAACAACTCGAAAGCGCCCTAACAGGCCCCCTGCAATTCGACCCGACTGTGGCCACCGACACCTTCAAGCTGTCCGGCAGCGATTTCTTTGCCGAAATGCTGATGCCCCGTCTCGCGGACACGGTCTATCGCCGCGCGCCCTATATGCGGGTCCAACTGGTGGATCTGGTCCCCGACAGCTACGTCGATACCCTAGAGCGCTATAGCGTCGACGCCGCGCTGATCCCCGACACCGATGTCCCCGACTGGATCGAAAAGCGGCCCCTCTTTCTGTCGGGCTGGGCTGTGGTGGCCCGCACGGGCAACCGGCGTCTAGCGTCGCTGGGGCTGCAACCGGGGGACACCATTCCCATCGACACGTTCTGCGACATGGGACACGTGCTCTTTTCCCCGAAGGCAACCTGCGCGCCATGGGCGATGCCGCCCTGTCCAAGGTTGGCCGCGAGCGCCGTGTTGTGATGACCATGCCCGTCTTCTCGGGCGTCTACCGCGCGGTCAGCGAATCCGAACTGATTGCGATCCTGCCGATCCAACTGGCCCAAACCGTCGCGCCCTACGCGGGCCTGACCGTCTACAAAGCGCCGATCGAGATTCCCACCGTCCAGATCGTTATGATCTGGCACAGGCGCTACAGCAATTCACCTGCCCATGTGTGGGTGCGCGATCTGATCGCCGAACTGCTGGCGCCCTTGGACGCCATGCACTGGTAGGGTTTGTCGCATCGCCCGCAGGGCACCGTCTGCCTAGGGTCGCCTCATTGACCCCAAAGGACTTTGCCATGGCCACCCTGCCCCCGAATGCCGAACTGCTGGCCCCGCGCGATCGGCTGAACTACTTCGACGCCCAGTCCCGATCCCTACCCCAAGACATGACCGCGCTTCAGGCGTGGAATGCTCTGATGGCGCGGCCCCTGCCGCTCATGGGGCTCGCCTTCAAAATCCGAGACAAGGTTTCCAGCCTCTTCGGCGTTAAACAGATCGGTGGCTTTACCGGCGACCGCAAAGACACCGTTCAGACCGGCGATCATCTGGACTTCTTTCTGGTCGAGGACGCCCGCCCCGACCGCCTGCTCCTGACCGAGCGCGACCGTCATCTGGACGTCCTGACCTGCGTCGCGGTCCACAATCGCCGCCTCTGGATCGTCAGTTCGGTCGTCACCCACAATCTGTTTGGCCGTGCGTATATGCTGCCCGTCGCGGTCGCGCACCGGATCATTGTGCGCGCAATGCTGAACCGCATGCCCGCTCCGGACAAATTCGTCACATAAAGAAAGCACTTTGACCTTAGTTGGGAACGGATTACCCACGTCATGACGTTTGCCATACGCAAACCAGACGTAAACCAGACCCTGAAAAAGGTGCCCTATGACCCGTATCATCGAGAGCTTGTCCGAGATCTCCGCCAACTATGACGCCCTGTTCTGTGACCTGTGGGGCTGCGTGCATGACGGGGTCAAAGGCCTGCCCGACGCCATCGAAGCCCTGCGCGCCTTCCGCGCGAACGGCGGCAAGGTCGTTCTAGTCACCAATAGCCCGCGCCCCCGAAAAGGCGTTGAAAAACAGCTCCTTGAGCAGTTCGAAGTGCCCGCAGACTGCTGGGACACCATCGCGACCAGCGGCGACAGCGCGCGCGCTGCCATGCTGACCGGCGCGGTCGGGGAAAAGGTCTACCACATCGGCACGCCCGCCGATGAGCCCTTCTTCGAGCCCTTGCACTTGATCAAAGATCCCGTGGATATTCAACGCGTTAGCCTTGACGAGGCAGAGGGCATCATCTGCACCGGCCCGTTCGACGCCAGCGCCGATCCCGACACGTTGCGCCCGCAACTGCTGCTGGCCAAGCAAAAGGGCCTCAAGCTGCTCTGCGCCAACCCCGACATCGTCGTGGACCGCGGCGAGGTCCGCGAATGGTGCGCGGGCGCAGTGGCAAAGCTTTATACAGAAATGGGTGGTGAAAGTCTGTACTTCGGCAAACCCCATCCGCCGATCTACGATCTGGCCCGCCGCCGTCTGGCCGAAGTCGACGCGGGCATCAACGACACCGCGATTCTGGCCCTGGGTGATGGCATCCACACCGATATCCAAGGTGCCATCGGCGAAGGCATCGATTCGGTGTTCATCACAGGCGGTCTGGCCCGCGATATTACCAAAACGTCGCATCAGCCCAATGAAGAGGCCCTAACCTCTTACCTTAACGAGGAAAAATCGAACCCAACCTACGCAATCGGGTTCTTACGCTAAGGCAAACAGGTGTCACGGGGCTTGATTTTCTGCGCGCGCAAAGTAATAAAGTTGCCAAGTCGTAGCTTACTGGTGCCAGAAAATTACCCCTTCAACCTTGGCATCCAGATCGGAGGACCCGAATGTTGGATAACCTGCCCCGTGGAACCATCTGCATCGAAGACATCGAGATGGGCATGACCCGTCACCTGCACAAAGTGGTGACGGACCGTGACATCGAACTCTTTGCCGAGGTGTCCACCGACCGGAACCCCGTGCACCTTGATGATGAATACGCCAACGACACCATCTTCGAAGGGCGCATCGCCCACGGGATGCTGACCGCCGGTCTGATCTCTGCCGTCATTGGCGAACAGCTGCCCGGTCATGGTACCGTCTATCTGGGCCAGACCCTGAAGTTCTTGGCCCCCGTCCGCCCCGGCGACATGGTCAAAGCGCAGGTCACCGTCACCGGAATTGACCACGCCAAGCGCCGCGTCACCTTGGATTGCGTCTGTGAAATCGACGGCAAACCTGTGCTCAAGGGCGAGGCAAAAGTGCTCGCGCCCAGCCGCAAGTTCGACTGAGCCTTGCGTCCCCGCATAAGGGGCGCTAACTGCCCTTTATGCGCATCATTCGCGATCACCAGTACATCGCACCGGAAAACAAAGGTGCCAGCGTCGCCATCGGGAACTTCGATGGCGTTCATTTGGGGCATCAAGCGGTTATCGACTTGGCCCGCGCCGGTGCACAGCGTCTGAACGCCCCCTTGGGCGTCATGACTTTTGAACCCCACCCACGCCAGTTTTTCGCCCCCGATGCCGCCCCGTTCCGCCTGATGAGCGCCGAGGCCCGTGCCGCACGGCTGGAAAAACTGGGGGTCGAGGTTCTGTACGAACTGCCCTTCAACGGCCCACTCGCCGGTCTGACCGCCGAGGCATTTGCCCGTGATGTGATCAAGGGGCTTGGCCTGTGCCACGTGGTCGTGGGCAACGATTTCCAATTCGGCAAGGGCCGCAGTGGCACCGCCGCAGACTTGGCCCGCATGGGCGCAGAGATGGGGTTCGACGTGACAATCGCCGACATGATCCAAGGCTCTCAGGGCCGCGTTTCCTCGACCGCAATCCGTCAGGCGCTGACCGACGGAGACCCCCGCCACGCCGCCGAAATGTTGGGCCATTGGCACCGTATCGACGGCCCTGTGATCAGCGGCGAACAGCGTGGCCGCGACTTGGGCTACCCCACCGCGAACATGTCCGTGGACGGTTTGCACCTGCCCAAACTTGGTGTCTACGCCGTGCTCGTCGAGGTGAAGGAAGGCCCCCACAAGGGCAACTACCACGGCGTTGCCTCGCTGGGTGTGCGTCCGATGTTCGGGGAAAACACCCCCAACCTCGAGACCTTTATCTTTGATTTCAAAGGCGATCTTTACGGCACCCACCTGTCGGTCGGCCTCGTGGACTATCTGCGCCCCGAGATGAAGTTCGACGGTCTGGACGCTTTGATCACCCAGATGGATGCGGACAGCGCCAAGGCGCGCGAAATTCTGGCCGCCCTATGAAAGACCCGATCGACCGCAAGAAAATCCGCTCCCGCTTCTGGGAACGCTTTGCCTTGGACAAGCTGACCGACACCGAATGGGAAGCCCTGTGCGACGGCTGCGGCAAGTGCTGCCTGAACAAGCTCGAGGATCCGGACACCGGAGAAGTGGCCCTGACCAAGGTTGCCTGCCGCCTTCTGGACGATCAGACCTGCCGCTGCAGTCAGTACCCGATCCGCCACCAGTTCGTGCCCGAGTGCATCGTGCTGAAACCGGACACGCTGGACCAGCACGCCTACTGGATGCCCGAGACCTGCGCATACCGCCTGCTCTGGCAAAAGAAACCCTTGCCCGAATGGCACCCCTTGCTGACCGGAACACCGCAATCGGTTCACGACGCAGGTGTGTCGGTGCAGGGCTGGACAGTCCCCGAATTCGAGATCGATGAAGAGGACTGGGAAGACTATATTATCGAGGAGCCCACCTGATGTACCTAGCCTCTGACAACACCGGCCCCATCCATCCGCAAATCATGGAGGCGCTGACAGAGGCCAATCAGGGCTACGCGCTTCCCTACGGCAATGACCCTTACACCGCCCGCGCGATCACCGCGATCCGAGAGCTGTTCGAAGCCCCGCAGGCCGAAGTTTTCTTTGTGCCCACCGGCACCTCTGGCAACGCACTGGCCCTGTCGACCCTGTGCCAACCCTACGAGTCCGTGCTCTGCACCGCCGCCGCCCATATCCACGAGGATGAATGCGGCGCGCCCGAATTCTACGGCGTGGGCAAGACCTATCTAGTGGGCGAAGGCGATCTGATGGACCCTGACGCCCTTGGCGCGTTGATCACCGACCTGAACGAAGGCGGCGTCCACTCGGCCCAACCCGGCGCAGTCAGCATCACCTCTGTCACCGAGCGCGGGCAGCTCTATGAATTGGACCGGATCGAGTCGCTTGCCACCATAGCACATGCAGCGGGCCTGCCCTTGCATCTTGACGGCGCCCGCTTTGCCAACGCCTGCGCAGCGCTAGAGGTGTCAGCCGCGGAAATGACGTGGCAGTCGGGCGTGGACGTTGTGACCTTTGGCGGGACCAAAGCGGGCTGCATGGGCGTCGAGGCTGTCATCTTCTTTAACCCCGATCGCGCCCGAGGCTTTGCCGCACGGCGCAAGCGCGCGGGACATCTGTTCTCGAAGAACCGCTTTCTGGCAGCGCAAATGCTGGGTTTTGTGCGCAACGACTTGTGGCTGCAGCTGGGGGCCGCCGCGAATGCGCGCGGACAGTATCTGGCCGAAGCGCTCTGCATGGATGCCCGCATCCAGTGGCCCTACGCCCCCCGTGCGAACATGCTGTTCCCCAAACTGCCCCGCAGTGTGTTGCAGGGTCTCGGCGCGGCAGGTGTCGCCTTTAACCACTGGGGCAACCGCGATCACGGGGCTCCGGACGAGATGCTGCTAACCCGCTTTGTCTGCGACTGGTCCGTGCCGTATGACGAGCTGGACAAGTTTCTGGCTGTGCTGAAAGCCAGCTAAAACGCGTTTCCCCGCCGGTGGTTTGGCGTCAATGTTCCGAAGCCTCCGGCGGGGGGTATTTATGCCAAGATGAAGAGCGTCAGCTCAGGACACCCTCGCGGCGGAAAAGAGCGCGGAGGTCGGCTTTGGGGCGCGGGCCCATGTGGCCGATGACTTCGCGCGCGGCGATACAGCCCATGCGGCCAGATGTGGCGAGGGTTGCGCCCGTGGCGAGGCCAAATAGGAAGCCTGCCGCGAATTGGTCGCCAGCGCCGGTTGCATCGACGGGGGTGACCTTTTCCACCGGGACATCCACACGGGTGTCGCCCTGTAGGATGCTGACGCCATCGCCAGAGCGGGTGCAGACCACCAGCGGGTTCTTGGCCGCGACACGGCCCAGAGCGGTGTCCAGATCCTCATCCTCGTACAGAGCTTTGATCTCGGCCTCGTTGCCGATCACGAAGTCCAGTTCGCCGATCAGGCGCTGGAAATCCTCGCGGTGGCGGTTTACGCAGAAGGGGTCAGAGATCGCGATGCCCGCTTTGCCGCCGGCCGCTTGGCACAGCTTGGCGGCGCGTTGGAACGCCTCCTTGCCCTTGGGCTTGTCGAACAGATAACCTTCGAGGAACAGGTATTCGGTGTCCGACACAATGGCTTCATCCACGTCCTCTGGGCCGACTTCGGCGGAGATGCCCAGATAGGTGTTCATCGACCGTTCGCCATCGGGCGAGACAAAGATCATGCTGCGTGAGGTGGGCAACTCGCCCCCTTCGACAGGAGCGTTCACGAAATCGGTCCCGCCGACTTCCATCTCTTGGGCGTAGAAACGGCCCAAAGCGTCATCCCGCACGCGGCCGATGAATGCCGCCCGCAGACCCAGTTTGCCCGCACCCGCGATGGTATTGGCGACCGAGCCGCCGGGGGCCTGAGTGCGCTCTTTCATCGAAGCATACAGCAGTTCGGCGCGCTCGCGCTCGACCAGGGTCATGATGCCCTTTTCGATGTCCATCATTTCGAGAAAGGTGTCGTCGGACTGGGTCAGCACATCGACGATTGCGTTGCCGATGCCGACAATCTGGTATTTTTTCACGGGTCAGTTCCTTTGGATCAGAGGACCTTGTCCTCGAATTGGCAGAGGTCGCGGATGATGCAGTTGCCGCATTTGGGCTTGCGCGCCACGCAGACGTAGCGGCCATGCAGGATCATCCAGTGATGGGCGTGCTGCTGGAAATCGACGGGCACGTTATCCTCGATCGCGCGTTCCACGGCGACCACATCTTTGCCCGGAGCGATGCCGCTGCGGTTCCCGAGGCGAAAGATATGGGTGTCCACCGCCTGCGCCGGATAGTGCCACCACATGTTCAGCACGACATTCGCGGTTTTGCGACCCACACCCGGCAGGCTTTCCAGCGCGGCGCGGGAATTGGGAACCTCGCCGCCGTACTGGTCCACCAGAATACGGCTGAGCTTGATGACGTTTTTGGCCTTGTTGCGATACAGACCGATGGTCTTGATGTGGTCGATCAGGGCCTCTTCGCCCAAATCCAGCATCTTTTGCGGGGTGTCGGCCACTTCGAACAGCTTGGCCGTCGCCTTGTTCACGCCGGCGTCCGTGGCCTGCGCAGACAGCGCAACGGCCACGACCAACGTGTAAGCATTGACGTGGTTCAGCTCGCCCTTGGGCTCGGCTTCGGCTGCCTGAAAGCGCGAGAATATCTCGCGCATTGTCATGTAATCGAGTTGTTTGGCCATGCTTCCTCATGCCCCGAGAATTTCATTTGCGCAACATTCGGGTCGCCCGCTGGTGCACATTCATGGCACAGATGGCGTCAGATCGACAGGAGGCAACCTTGGTGGACAGCTCTTATCATTACGGCGCCATGCGCAGGGCGATTGATCTGATCGACAGCGCCGAAGCGCCCCTGACCCTAGAGGGGTTGGCCGAGCAAATGGACATGAGCCCCGCGCATTTCCAGCGGCTCTTTTCCGCGTGGGTCGGGATTTCGCCCAAGCGCTACCAGCAATACCTGCAGCTGGGACAGGCCAAGAAGATGCTGGCAGAGCGGATGACGACCCTAGCCGTGGCGGACGAGGTCGGCCTGTCCGGCTCCAGCCGTCTGCACGACCTGTTCGTCCGGTGGGAGGCCATGAGCCCCGGTGACTTCGCCCGTGGTGGCGAGGGCTTGGTGATTGAGTGGGACTGGTTCGAAAGCCCCTTTGGCCCTGCTCTGGTGATGGGGACAGAGCGCGGCATCTGCGGGCTGGCCTTTGGCTCCGAGATGGGACGTGACGTGGCCTTCGACGATCTGGCGAAGCGCTGGCCCAAAGCACAGTTCGTTCGAAAAGGCGACCGGATCGCCCCCCTCTTTGACGCCGCCATGGCGGGCCGTGGGGAAACGCGCCTCCATATGATCGGGGCCCCTTTTCAGATCAAGGTCTGGGAAGCCTTGCTGAATATCCCCGAGGGCCACGTGACCACCTACTCGGAAATCGCGACCCGCGTGGGGTCGCCCAAAGCGGTGCGCGCAGTCGGCACAGCGGTGGGCCGAAACCCCGTCAGCTACTTGATCCCGTGCCACCGCGCCCTGCGCAAGAGCGGCGAACTTGGGGGCTACCACTGGGGCCTGCCTGTCAAACGCGCCATGCTGGCTTACGAGTCCGCCCGCGCTGACGTAAATCTAGCGGAAAAGTGACGGGCAAAGGCTTGCCGAAACACCTTCATGAAACTTTCCTGCGTCTCCGGCATTAGGATATAGACATATCGAAAGGGCATACCGCCCATGAAGGAAGAGGCACTGCCATGAAGAACCGCATGATTATCGCAACCGCAATGACCGCTCTGATGGGCCTGTCGGCATGTACCGACCCGGCCTACCTGAACAGCGGCGGCGGCTACCAAGACCCCAACGCCCGCGCCAAGCAAGGCGCTCTGGCGGGCGCGGCGATCGGTGGTCTGGCAGGTGCGATCACTGGCGGCGACGACCGTTCGGACAAACTGCGCGGTGCGGCCATTGGCGCTGCCCTTGGTGCAGGCGCAGGCGCGATCATCGGCAACCAACTGGACAAGCAGGCGGCTGAACTGCGCAACAGCATGAGCAACAGCGCAATCGACGTCACAAACACCGGCGACCGTCTGGTTGTAACTATGCCCCAGAGCATCCTGTTCGCAACCGACAGCACCGCCGTCAGCGGCGCGCTGCGCGGCGATCTGGCCGCTCTGGCGAACAACCTGAACAGCTATCCCAACTCGCGCGTTCAGGTCATCGGCCACACCGACAACGTGGGTGACGCAGGCTACAACCAAGACCTGTCGCAGCGCCGCGCCTCGGCCGTCGCAGACGTCCTGTTCCAGAACGGCGTGTCCTACAGCCGCGTTTCGACCATCGGCCGCGGCGAAGACGCACCGATCGCGACCAACCTCACCCCCGAGGGCCGCGCAGCGAACCGCCGCGTCGAAATCGTCATCATCCCGAACAACTGATAGGCTACTTCGCCTGTCGAATCTCAAAGCGCCCGGCCAATTTGGTCGGGCGTTTTTACATTGGTCTTCGCCTGTGCGTCAGAGCGCTGAACCCCTGCGAAAATTGATCTGGAGCGGCGCGTCACTCGGCCTATCTATAAGGAGAAACGTATTTTAATTCAGAGGCTTCATAATGTCCGATTCCACAATTCTTTTGCTGTCCGGCTCTCTGCGCAAGGGCTCTTACAACCGTATGCTTTTGGCCGAGGCCAAGCGCGTTTATGGCGATGCGACCTTCCTCGAAGGCGACCTGAAGCTGCCCCTCTATGATGGGGACGACGAAGAGGCGAACGGCGTGCCAGACGCCGTCACGACGCTGGCGGATCAGATCGCACAGGCCGATGCGGTCATCCTGTCCTCGCCCGAATACAACAAAGGGATCACTGGCGTACTGAAGAACGCGCTCGACTGGCTAAGCCGCACCAAGACAAATCCACTTGCCGATAAACCGGTGCTGGTAATGTCCGCGAACATGGGCCGTACGGGTGGCGAGTCCGGCCAACTGATGACCCGCACCTGCCTGGTCCCCCACCAAGCCCGCGTCCTCCCCGGCCCCCTACTGACCATCGCCCAAGCGCATGAAGCGTTTGACGACGAAGGGCACTTGAAGAACGAGATGTCTCAGAAGATGCTATCGGGGCTGATTGATCGCCTGAAAAAGGAAATCGCCCTTGGCTAACGCCACCGCCCTGACCGATATTATGGACCCCGCCCGCGCTCAGGCGCTGGCGGTAAGTCTGGGGATGCCCAACATTGCGGACACCATGCCGCCCTTCTTTCACCAGATCTACTTCTGGGATCCGGTTGAGAACGCGGGGCTTGGGCGTGATGGGCATCCCAAAGTCGGACAGGGCATTATGCCTGACATGGGACTGCCCCGTCGGATGTGGGGGGGCGGGCGGCTCGAGTTCCACACGCCGGTACGTCTTGGGCAGATAGCCGAGAAAACATCAGCGGTAGACAAGACCACGCATAAAGAGGGGCGCTCTGGACCCTTAGGGTTTGTCACCCTCCGCCACGACATCCGCCAGAATAACGAGCTTTGTGTCACAGAGTATCAGGATATCGTCTACCTGAACGACCCTGCGCCGGACGCGCGTCCCGCGACACCGCCAATGGCGCGCTCTGACGGTGAGATCCTTCTTGAGCGCAGCTTTTCCAGCACCGATCTGTTTCGCTATTCAGCGCTTACCTTCAACGGTCACCGTATTCATTATGATCTGGACTACTGCCGAGAGGTTGAGGGCTACGACGGGCTTGTGGTTCACGGCCCGCTGTTGGCGCAAACGCTGATGCTGCTGGCCGAGCGCGCGCTTGGTCCCCTAACATCATTTGAGTTCCGCGCCACGGCCCCTGCCCTGCATGGTGAACATACCGCCTTTTGCCTTGGGACCGACGGCGCAATGTGGGTACGCGGACCAGACGGACGCCAATGCATGCAAGCCGTAGCCCGCATCTAGGCCAGCAAGAAGTTCAAAAGCTTGCCATTGCGGTCCAGCGCATCAATCACGTCGAAATGGTGCCGCCCATCCGCAATCTCGAGCCCACAGTCCCAAACCCGCGCGAGCTTGGCCGCTTGTTCGATAAACGCAGGGCGCTCTGCTCCGCCAACCCAGACAGTGACGGGCACATCCGGCTTGGCCAAGGCGACGGGGCTCTCTCGCAGAGCTTCATCCGCGTCTATCCGTAGGATCTCGCTCATTGAGGTATGCATCAGTGGCTCTAGGTCCGCCACGGGCGAAATCGGAACGACCCGCCGGATACGGTGCATGACGCTCGCAGGTAGCAAACCCGCTGCGGCGCGCGCCACCAGATGCCCGCCCGCACTATGTCCTGTCAGAACCAGCGGACCTTTTGACGTCTCGGCTATTTGGGTGATGACTGATGCAATCTCTGCCCCAATCTCGGCAATGCGCGCTTCGGGACATAGGGTGTAGCTTGGCATCACCACGGCCCACCCCCGTGCTACAGCGCCAGACGCCAGATGCGACCACGTGGATTTGTCGAAGGCCTTCCAATAGCCGCCGTGGACAAAAATCAGCGTGCCCTGCACCGGACCGTCGGGCAAAAACAGATCGTACTTCTGACGCGCGCCCGCGCCGTAGGGCCGATCCAGCCGCGACAAACCCGAATGTGAAATCCGAAACGCCTCTGCCTGCGCATTCCATCGCGCGGGAAAGGAACTTCCGTCCGGAATAAACGCTGTGTTCTCGTATGCACGATCCAAGTTCATACCTGACACTCCTGTTCGCTGGACAAGTGTAGCGAGGCCTGCTTCTGCTATGCCAGCGGAAAATGAAATACGAATGCCAACGGAGGCTCTTATGACCACATCGCCCCTCTCCGAAATTCTGGCGGATCCCAGCCTGATTGCCACCCAAGCCTACTTGGCCGGTGACTGGGTGGACGGCGCAGGCGGTCAATTCGAAGTGACCAACCCCGCGACTGGCGAGGTTCTAGCCATGGTCGCCGACGTCACCCGTGAACAGACCGCCGAAGCTGTCGAAAAAGGCCGCCTCGCGCAAAAGGAATGGGCCGCCCGCACCGCCAAGGACCGCTCGAACGTGATGCGCGCTTGGTTCAACCTGATCATGGAAAACCAAGAAGACCTCGCCAAGATCATGACCGCCGAGCAAGGCAAACCCTTGGCCGAGGCGCGTGGCGAGATCAGCTATGGTGCCAGCTTCATCGAGTTCTACGCCGAAGAGGCCAAGCGCATTCTGGGTGAGATCATCCCCGGCCACCAGCCGGACAAGCGCATCCACGTGCTCAAGCAACCCATTGGCGTCGTCGGCTCGATCACCCCTTGGAACTTCCCCACCGCGATGATCACGCGCAAATGTGGCCCCGCGATTGCGGCGGGGTGTTCGTTCGTGGCGCGCCCTGCATCGGAAACCCCTCTGTCGGCTTTGGCTCTGGCCGTGCTGGCCGAGCGTGCTGGCCTGCCCAAGGGCATTCTGTCGATCCTGCCCTCGTCCGACGCGGCCGGCATCGGTCAGGAATTCTGCGAGAACCCGAGCGTGCGCAAGCTGACCTTTACCGGCTCGACCGGCGTGGGCCGTATCCTACTGCGTCAGGCCGCCGATCAGGTCATGAAATGCAGCATGGAATTGGGGGGCAACGCGCCCTTTATCGTTTTTGACGACGCCGATCTGGACGCCGCGGTCGAGGGCGCCATCGCCTGCAAATTCCGCAACAACGGCCAAACCTGCGTCTGCGCTAACCGCATCTACGTACAGGACGGCGTGTACGACGCCTTTGCCGAGAAGCTACGTGCCAAGGTCGCCGAGATGAAGGTTGGCAATGGCCTCGAAGACGGCACCGATCTGGGCCCGCTGATCACCGAGAAAGCTGTGGAGAAGGTCGAAGACCACCTGCAGGACGCTGTATCCAAGGGCGCCACAGTGATCCTTGGCGGCAAACCCCATGAAAAGGGCGGCACCTTCTATGAGCCGACCATCGTGACCGGCGTGACCCAAGATATGAAGGTCTCCAAAGAGGAAACCTTTGGCCCCTTCGCCCCACTGTTCCGTTTCAGCGATGTGGATGACGTGATCGAAATGGCGAACGACACCATCTTTGGCCTCGCCGCGTATTTCTACGCCAAGGACCTGAGCCGCGTGCACAAGGTTTCTGAGGCACTGGAGTACGGCATCGTCGGCGTGAACACCGGCATCATCTCGACCGAGCAAGCGCCCTTTGGCGGCGTGAAGCAGTCGGGACTGGGCCGCGAGGGCAGCCACCACGGTATCGAGGAATATCTCGAGCTGAAATACGTCTGCCTGTCGGTCTAACCCAGCAGGCGCGGCACCTCTGCCGCCAGTAGATCAAAGACCAGCCGGATTTTTCGGCTGGTCTGCAGTTCTTTGTGCGCGACCAGCCAAACAGGATAGGAAATCGGGTCCAGCCCGCAATCGACCCGCGCCATGTCTCGCGTTGAGTCCCCGAGCCACACCGGAACGATCCCCACGCCGAGCCCTTGCTTGGCCATTTCCCAGTGCACCAGATGATCACTGGTTTGATAGGGGAAGTTCTGCGAGGTCACCCCCAGCCCCATCTTATTCAGTCCACCGATCAAGCGGTCGTTATGCTCCATCCCGATGAAGCTGGCGCGCTGCAGGTTGCCTTCGTCGCGCAGGTCCCCCAGCTTTTCCGCGTAATCCTCGGTCGAGAAGAGATAGCCATAATCCTCGGCGATTTTGCGGGCGATCAGGGTATCGCCCTCGGGCGGGGCATTACGCAGAGCGATGTCTGCCTCGCGCCGTTGCAGATCCGAGATATCGTTCTTGGCCACAATCTCGACCGTCAGATCAGGGGCTATCTGGCGGATCAGGGGCAGGATCGGCGGCAGCAGATAAGCCGCGTAAATCTCGCTGGCGGTGATGCGGATTGTGCCCTCAATGGACTGGGATTTGCCCGTGGCGGTCAAGGACAGGCTGCCCGCCGCCTCGGCCATCGCGCGGACATGGGCCAGCAGGCTATCGCCGGACTCTGTCAGCTCTAGCCCACGCCCGACACGGTCGAACAAGGCGATCCCAAGCTCGTCCTCGAGCGCGGCGACCTGACGGCCCAAAGTCGGCTGCGTCATCCCCAAAGCGCGGGCGGCAGCGGACAAAGAGCCCTCTTCTGCGGTGACCAGAAACGCCCTTGCGTGGTTCCAGTCAAATTTTACGCGGGTCCAATCCATGCGAATCTGTATATGTCCGGTCTGAATTTCGATAATTTTTTAATGGACCGATTCTAGTTAATTTCGACTAAAGATCACACCATTCAGGACATTCTCAGATGAAATCAGTTTCGTACAAATCGTACGGGGCGCCGGATGTATTGCGGTTAGAGCTGCGTCCGACCCCCAAACCCAAGGCCAAAGAGCTTCAAGTCCGCGTCCATGCCAGCGCTGTCACCACTGCCGACTGGCGCCTACGCGCGTCGGATTTCCCCGGTGGGCTGTGGATCGTTGGGCGTTTGATGTTCGGTCTGTTCCGGCCGCGCAATCCTATCCTCGGGATGACCTTTGCCGGCGAAGTCACCGAAGTCGGCGCAGGCGTGACCAAATTCAAAGTTGGCCAGCGGGTCTATGGATCGTCGGGCGGCGGAGCCCACGCCGAGTACCTGACAATTGCCGAAGACCGCGCCGTCGCCGAGATGCCGGAATCGCTGGAATACTCGGACGCGGCGGCCGTCCCGTTCGGGGGGCTCTGCGCATTGGAATTCCTGCGTGATGTGGCAGACCTGAAGCAGGGGCAGCGCATCCTGATCATCGGGGCAACGGGCGGCGTGGGAGCATATGCAATCCAGATCGCCAAGGCCAAAGGCGCCCATGTCACGGCCGTGTGCGGCGGCACCAGCGAAGAGTTGGCCCAGACTTTGGGGGCCGACGCGGTGGTGAACTACCACGACACCGATCCCCTGACTGGCAAAGACACCTACGACGTGGTTTTCGACTGTGTGGGCGCCAGTTCGTTTCCCAAGGCGCGCAAAGTTCTGAAGTCAACAGGGCTGTATATCCCCTTGAATTTTGGCATCAGGGAGGTGTGGCAACTGGCCATGCAGTCGAAAACAGGCGGCAAGCGGATGAAGCTGCACGTCAACGGTGACAAACCAGAGAACTTGCAAGAGCTCACCACGATGATGTCCGAGGGAACGCTCAAACCCGTGGTAGACAGGGTCTATGACCTGATCGACGTGTTCGAGGCGCACAGCCGCGTTCAGACTCGCCACGCCCGCGGCACTGTGGTGCTGTCGCTCGGATGAACAGCAAAGGGGCCCGGCGATGCGCCGAGCCCCCTATCATTCACCCTGAATCAGCGGTCACGCGTTGGCGTGGCCCTCGATCGACTGGCCGACGGGCTTGATCGATGCAATCTCAATCCGGCGCGGTTTCAACGCCTCGGGGATTTCCCGCTTCAGGTCGATGTGTAGCATCCCGTCGGTGTGGGTCGCGCCAACCACGCGGACATGATCCGCTAGGTGGAATCGACGCTCGAACGCGCGGGTCGCAATGCCGCGATGCAGGTAGGTGCGCGGGGTGTCCTCGTCGCCCTTGCGGGCCGAAACGACCAGCGCTTTTTCCTTAACCTCGACACTCAGATCTTCTGCGCCGAAGCCGGCAACAGCGATCGAGATGCGATAGGCATCGTCGGCAGTTTTTTCGATATTATATGGGGGGTAGGTCGGCTGCGGGGCATCGTTCGCCAGAACCCGATCCATCAGGTCCGCAATTTGGTCAAATCCGACAGTGGCCCGATACAGGGGGGCCAGATCAAAGTTACGCATGTCATCCTCCGTAAAGCGATAACTGTGTTGCTGTGCCTTCCGACATGGACAGGCAGGGGTGGGCGTGAACCCCATCATGGGCATTCACAAAACACAATTTGGGGAGGCCTGATCAGGCTTTCAAGAGGGTCAGGGGCGAATGAATTTCGCGCCTGTCCCGTTGGTGTGCGAGTTCTGTCCGACAATCACATGGCGCGGCCCCTTGGCCCCCATAGTGTTGCGGACGTTGTCCATCTCCAGCTCTGCCCGCAACTCGCGGTAGGCCAGCGACAGGTCCGATCCCAGCGCAACGGGTTCGCCGTTTACCTCGGCCTTGGCCGCGACCACAGACACGATTTTAGCGCCATAGGGAGTGATCTGGAAAATCGGCGCGCCAGAGGACCCAAAGTCGACTTGGCATGACAGGACGATCACACCATCCTGCACAGACAGGACATTGCAGATCTCTTGCAGCGACGGCGCCTCGGCGCGGTCATAGGCATAGGACACCACTCCGACTTCTGCGCCACGGTGGGGCAGAGGGCCGGTTGGGAATGGAGTCACCTGCGTGTTTCGGATCGGCTGCACCAACTCCAGCAAAGCCAGATCCAGACGCACACGCTCTGCCCCTTCGGAGCGGTCATAGCGATAGGACGGATGGGTCACGGCACGGCGGATGCCACGGTAGGCCAAGGCGCGTCCATTGCGCCAGCCTGCCAGAAATTCGATCTGGTCCAACTCGACCCGTTGGCCGGTTTCCTTGTCAAACAAGCAATGCGCTGCAGTGAGCACAAGATCGGGCGCAACCAAGGCACCGGTACAGAAGCCCTTGCCGCCAATATCCAGACGACCGACCCCCTCCCAGCCACGGCTGTCGACGCCCGTGTCTAGACGTCTGAGTTCAGATTCCTCTGCCGACGCAGCGGACATTCCCAAACACAGTGCGATTGCTGCCAGTATGAAGCGCAAACCGAACCTCCACTTACACTCATGCCTCGCAATAATCTCAGGATGAGGCAAAAGTAGGGCGGATTAAACCAAAATCGGGACTTCTCCGGGGCGCACCCCACCCATGGCACGTGGCATGGGTCCGCCGGTTGCCCAATCCAGAAGCTCGACACTGTGAACAATCGGCGTCTTTGTGCCGGAGCCAATCTGCATCATGCACCCGATATTGCCCGCCGCAATGACGTCGGGATTTTTGGCTTCAAGCGTCCGGACCTTTCTTTCCTTCAGCTTACCAGAGATTTCGGGCTGCATCAGATTGTACGTCCCTGCGCTGCCGCAGCACAAATGCGGGTCTGCAGGTTCAACGATTTGGAAACCAACCTTTTTCAGCAGATCCTTGGGCGCAGCCTTGATTTGTTGCCCATGCTGCAAAGAGCAAGCGGCGTGGTAGGCGACTGTTAAGCCCTTGTCTTCTCCAGCGGGGATATCCAGCTTGAGCAGGAGTTCGCTAACATCCATCGCCAAGGCGGAAATCTGCTCGGCGTCGGCGGAAAGTTCACTGTTTCTGAACATGTGCCAATAGTCTTTGACAGTGGTGCCACACCCGCTGGTATTGATCACAATTGCGTCCAGACCGCCTTGCTGAATCTCGCGCGTCCATGCGCGGATATTCGCCGCTGCCGCATCGTGACTGTCGTTTTCACGCCCCATGTGATGCGTGAGAGCGCCGCAGCAGCCTGCACCTTCGGCGATCACAACCTCACATCCGAAGCGTCTGAGCAAACGTATAGTTGCGTCATTGATGTCTGTGTTCAGCGCTTTCTGCGCGCAGCCGGTCATAAGTGCAACACGCATCCGCTTGGACGCAGCTGGTGCAAAGGTCTGCGGACGATCATTGGCACTGACGGGGGGGACTTGTTTCGGCGCCATCTCCAGCATCGCCTTCAGGCGCGGGTCTGGCACCAACCCCTTGAATGGGCGTCCCATCTTCGCCAGCCACAGCGCGAACCGGAATCGCGAAGGGTACGGCAGGATCTGCGCCAGCATCCAGCGCAGGGCGCGATCGTGCCACGGGCGTGTATAGTTCTTTTCGATGTACGCACGCGCATGGTCGACCAGATGCATGTAGTGCACGCCTGACGGACATGTGGTCATGCAAGCGAGACAACTCAGGCAGCGGTCTACGTGGCGCACGGTCTTTTCGTCCGGCACGCGGTTGTTTTCCAGCATATCTTTGATCAGATAGATGCGGCCACGGGGGCTATCCAGTTCGTCCCCCAGCACCTGATAGGTCGGGCAGGTTGCTGTACAAAACCCACAGTGGACGCAGGTCCGCAGGACCTCGTTTGCGCGCTTGGTGCCTGGGTCCTGAAGCTGTTCGTCGGTGAAAAAAGTCTGCATCAGTTGGCTCCCATCAGTCCAGGGTTGAAAATCCCCTTGGGATCAAATTTCGCGCGCAAACCCTCGGCCAATCGCGCATTGACGGGCGTCTCCGGATGAAAGCGCGCTTGCCCTGCCCCCCGCACCAGAGTCGCGTGACCAGCCACACCCAACCGCGATCTCACATCCGATCCCTCGGGCACCACAGCCCAGATCAAGCCGCCCCCCCAATCCATCTGAGCTTTGGTCGCGTTGATCGCCTTTAAAATCTCGGGCCCGTCAGACGGCTTCACTGAGATTCGCCATAGATCGCCCTTGGCCCCGACAAACCCCGTCAGATCGCGCACATAGCCCCAACCTGCGGTCACGCGGTCCACATTTGTTTCGACGCGCACATCTCCGAACCGGCCGAGCATCTCCTTCAGCTTGCCTGTACGGTAGTCCACTTGCGCACCAAAGCCCTCGACACGCACCATGGTCACTGGCGTGCCGTCCATTCCTTCGGGCAAATGCGCCGCGCCGGTCACGTCATAAGGCGACCCCAGCGCCGCCGACATCGCAGCAACGGCGTCATCAGGCGACAGGCCATCAATCAAAACGCAGCCCTGCGCTTCTGGCAAAGGCAGAACCTTCATCGACACTTCAGTCATGACACCCAATGTGCCGTGCGCGCCCGCCATCAGTTTGACCAGATCATAGCCGGTCACGTTCTTCATCACGCGACCACCATTTTTAACTGCGGTGCCAAGGCCATCCACATAGCGCACACCCAGGAGAAAATCGCGGCAGGCGCCCGCTTGGATACGGCGCGGCCCACTCACGTTCATCGCAACCACACCGCCAATCGTGGGCGCCCCATCGGTCCCGAGCACAGCGCGTAAATCCGCAGGCTCGAAAGCCAACCGCTGGCCTTCGGATGCAAGTGTCGCTTCAATCTCCCCAAGCGCCGTGCCCGCCTTCACCACCAGCGTCAGCGCGCCTGGTTCATATAGCGAGATGCCGTTCAGTCCAGACGACTCAATGACATCCGTGACCTGCGGCACGATCCCAGCAGTCCCGCCTCCGCGAATCCACAATGGCGCATCCCGCCCTGCAATCAGTTCGGCCAACTCGGCCTCTGTCTCAGGTCGCATATTCATCTTTGTCCAAATACTCTCGGGGGTGAATTGGGCCCTAGGCCCAAGAGGGGGCAGACAGCCCCCTTACCCAGCTTCTGTTTACTCGGCGGCGATTTTCACAGCGCGGCGCGCTTCGGACGACGCCAGCGGAAACACCTTGGCGGGGTTCAAGAGCCACGCCGGATCAAACACATCCTTCACAGCCATCTGTGCCTCCAGATCAACCAGATCGAACTGGTCCACCATAAGGTCCCGCTTCTCAATCCCGACACCGTGCTCACCTGTCAGACACCCACCGACTTCAACGCAGAGCCGCAGGATGTCCGCACCAAAGGCCTCGCATAGCTCCAACTGGCCGGGCTCATTTGCGTTGTACAGGATCAACGGATGCATATTGCCGTCCCCTGCGTGAAAGACGTTCGCCACACCCAATCCATAGTGTTTGGACAGCTCGCCAATGCGCCGCAGCACTTCGGGCAAGGCCGAAACGGGGATTGTCCCATCCAAGCACATATAGTCGTTGATCTGCCCCATCGCGCCAAAGGCAGACTTGCGCCCCAGCCAAATCCGATAGGCCTCGTCTGCATCCACTGCCTCTCGATAGTCCACGGGGTTGTGGGCGGCGGCGATCTCTTTGATCAGCCCCAACTGGTGCTGAATTTCCTCTGGGCTGCCCTCGACCTCGATAATCAGCAGCGCTTCACACATGGGGTATCCCGCCTTGGCGAAGGCCTCACAGGCTTCGATGCAAGGGCGGTCCATGAACTCGATCGCCACGGGCAACACGCCAGCCTTGATGATGTCCGACACACAGGCCCCCGCGCCCTCGTTCGTGCCAAATCCCATGAGCACTGGCAGCGCCCCTTCGGGTTTTGCCAGAATGCGCAGGGTCGCCTCGGTCACGACACCGAGCTGCCCTTCGGACCCACAGATTACCCCCAGCAAGTCCAAGCCCGCCGCGTCCAGATGCGCACCTCCGATCTCGGTTACGGTGCCGTCCATCAGCACCATGGTCACGCCCATCAGGTTGTTCGTGGTCACGCCGTACTTCAAGCAGTGCGCCCCACCCGAATTCATCGCGATGTTTCCCGCGATCGCACAGGCCAACTGCGAAGACGGGTCGGGCGCGTAGAAGAAACCATCTGCCTCCACCGCGCCTGTGACGCTCAGGTTCGTGCGTCCGGTTTGCACACGGATAAAGCGGTTGTCGTAGTCGGTCTCCAGCACCTCGTTCATGCGCGCCACGCCAAGGATCACCGAATCCGCCGTTGGCAACGCCCCACCCGCGAGCGAGGTTCCCGACCCGCGCGGCACCACAGGCACCCCCAGATCGTGGCAAATCCGCAGTACGTCAGAAACCTCTTGGGTCGAGGCAGGCAAAACCGCCGCCAAGGGCGGGCAGCGGTACGCCGTCAGCGCGTCGCATTCATAGGCGCGGGTCTCAGACTCTTCGTGGATGACCGCATCTTCTGGCAAAACCTCGGACAGTCGCCTGACCAATTCGGCTTTCTTTGCCAGAATGGTGGGGTTTGGTGCTGGCATTTCCATCGCGGGCTCCTCTTCGACATGGCGTGTCTGGTCAAAAAATATAACCAATTTTTCCATCTGGCAAGAACCAAGCGTCCAAACTAGAGTGCAGGCATGACTTGGCTTGACCGTATCACCCTGTTTCAAACCGCTGATTTCTGCGCTGTGGCTCTTATGATGCTCGCGTGGCTGCTGATTGGCTTGCGCATCGAAAACCCGGGGAAAAACCCGAGTGTGTCGGTACTTATGGCCCAATACCGGCGCGAATGGTTGAAACACATGGTGACGCGTCAGCCGCGAATCTTTGACGCAACGGTCCTTAGCGGGCTGCGTCAGGCGACCAGTTTCTTTGCGTCGGCCAGTATGATTGCCCTTGGCGGCGGTTTTGCGGCGATCGGTAACTCCGAGCAACTCCAAGGCGTGGCCGAGGATCTGACGCTGGACACTTCGCCCGCTGTGGTTTGGGAAATCAAGATTCTGTTCATCATGGTCTTTTTGACCAACGCGTTTCTGAAGTTCGTGTGGTCCAACCGGCTCTTTGGCTATTGCGCCGTTCTAATGGCCGCCGTGCCCAACGACCCGAATGACCCCGCAGCTTATGTTCGCGCGGACAAGTCAGCGTCTTTAAACATCAGCGCCGCGCGCGCGTTCAATCGCGGCCTACGGTCGGTCTACTTTGCACTTGGCGCCAGCGCGTGGTTGCTCGGCCCTTGGGCTTTGTTCGCGGCGACGATTTTTACGGTCAGTGTGCTATGGCGGCGCGAGTTTGCCTCGAAGTCGCGCCAAGTCCTGATGGACACGAGCGACGGAATGCCCCCGCCCACGGGCTTGTGACACCACTTGGTCGACACGCATGGTACGGTAACGCTCATGCGGATCAGTTCATTGCTTTACCCCTGCCTTATCGGCCTTCTTCTAGGCACGCCTGCCCACGCAGATGAGGGCGTCGTCGAAGCAACCAAGATTACCCGCAAGGGCATGGGCTGGCGTGTCGAAGTCACCGTACGCCACCCCGATTCAGGTTGGGACCACTACATCAATTACTGGATCGTCGAGACGCACGCAGGCGATGAAATTGCGCGCCGCAAACTGCTGCATCCCCATGTCAACGAACAGCCTTTTACGCGGTCACTGACAAGTTTGACCGTGCCAGACGGGGTTCACAAGGTCTACATCCGCCTACACTGCAAGCGCGACGGGCTCAGCAAGACTCGCTACATGGTCAAACTCAAAAAGTGAGGGCGCGTCAGCTGCGCCCCTCTCTGAGCCACGCTCCGATAATGAGCATCGATACCACAAGCAGCACAGCCCATGCGGGCAACAGCGGAACACGGCTGATGTCCCGTGCCTCAGTCGCATCGCGTGGGGTCAAACCGATCCATCCGCGTCCGATCGCGGGGCGGCCGGGCCGCACATCACGGATCGCGGGAACGCCGTCGGTCATGTTCCAGACACCGCCACCAGTCGAAGCCAGCAAAGGCCCAAGATCATCGCCGCTGGCGATGGTCTGCTCAAACTCGCGCGGCGCTGCGGGCCCCAAGCCAATGACAATCTCGTGGTCCCCCTCGGCCAGACGATACAGGCCCATGTCATCGCCCGCAAACAGTGCTTCGTAACGACCGGGCGAGACCTCTTCCAAGGTTACTTCGGACTCGGTTCCGTCAGGCGCAGTGATCGTCACAGCCCCAACGTCCCCATCCAACGAACGGCGAATGATCCGGATTTGCTGTCCCACAGCTTCGGCGGTCAGCGATTCCTCTTCCAACTCGGGCTCGCCCATCATCCAGTGCGCCAAGCGGCGCAGTAGTTCGAGCTGTGGGCCGCCACCTTCGAAACCGCGCCCCCAGAGCCACGCCTGATCCGACGCCAGAAGCGCGACGCGCCCCTCCCCCACGCGGTTCAGCAACAAAAGAGGCAGATCGTCGATGCCAGTCATGACGACGTCTGACTCTTTGGGGTCCACCTCAATCTGACGCAGCCAACGGCCCCAGTTCGGATCCCCTTCGATTGGTGCTAGGCCTTCGGTCACGGGATGACGCTGGCCCTGCTCGGTCACGCGGGGCAAATAGGCTTCTTCAACCACACGGGCGGTTGGTTCACCGGGCAACACTTCGCCCAAGGGCGAGCGATACAGGCTGTCCACGTTCGCATAGTCCGGTCCAGCCGAGACCAGCACAGCCCCGCCGTTCTCAATATAGTTCCGCACGTTATCCAAGTAGAGCGCGGGCAGGATGCCCCGCCGCTTGTAGCGGTCGAAAATAATCAGGTCGAAGTCGTCAATCTTGTCCAGGAATAGCTCTCGCGTCGGAAACGCGATCAGGGACAATTCGGTGACGGGCACGCCGTCTTGTTTTTCCGGCGGGCGCAGAATGGTGAAATGCACTAGATCGACCGAGCTGTCGGATTTCAGCAGGTTTCGCCACGTCCGCTCGCCCGCGTGGGGCACACCAGAGACCAGAAGAACCGACAAACGGTCGCGCACGCCATTCATCTGAACCAAAGCGCTGTTGTTGCGATCCGTTAGCTCGCCCTCCACAGCCGTGACCTTAAACTCAATCACGTTGCGCCCCGCGTGGGGCAATGTCAGCGGCAGTTCCATATCCTGCCCGACCGGGACGCGGACCGTCCGCGCTGGCGCGCCATCGACCGACACCGATAGCTCAGCCGGACCCAGACCTGTGGGCACAGCGCCTTGATCTTCGACCCGTAGGGTCAGCGTAATCTCTTCGTCAAGTATGGCAAAGGCGGGGGCGTTACTTACGATCAGCCTGCGATCCCAATCCGTCTCTTCGCCCGACAGCAAGAGTTGCAGGGGCGCGGGCAGATCGGGCGCGGCGGGCAGATCATGTAGGCGGCCGTCCGAAAGCAAGATTGCGCCAGCGATGCGGGCCTTGGGCTCTTCGGCAATCGCCTCGGTCAGGGCGGTCATCAACTGTGTACCCGCATTGTCCGCACCATCGCCAACGGTGATCCGGCGCACCTCGGTGTTGGGACGTTCTGCTAGGCGTTGGGCCAAAGCTTCGGCCGCTTCGGCAGTCTGGACGGCGCGGTCCGAAAGACGTTGGCTCGCGCTGCGATCTTCAACCAGCAGAACGATGTCACTAAGGGGGGCACTGGCCTCTTCTTGCAACGCAGGTCCAGCGAGCGCCAACGCGATCACTGCAACAGCAAGGCCACGCAACGCCCACCCCGACAAGCGCCGGAAAAAAGCCAAAGCTGTAATCGCGATTGCCAGCGCAGCAACCCCATAGACGATCCACAGCGGCACCAAGGGCGCAAAAGCAATTTCGTAACTCATTGGCCCAACCTATCCAGCAGTGCAGGCACGTGCACCTGATCCGATTTGTAGTTGCCCGTGAGCACGTGCATCACAAGATTCACACCAAACCGTAGCGCCATTTCGCGCTGGCGTTCGCCGGTATACCCGCGACCGACCGTACGCATCGCGTAGCCTGAATCGTCAATTGCCCATGCGCTGGCCCAGTCATTGCCGCCAACGATGACGGGCGTGACCCCATCATTCAAATCCCGAAACGGCATGCCCTCAATCTGAATGGCGTCTTCGGGTGCGGCTTCGACCCAGACGTCACGACTATTATAGCGGCCCGGAAAATCCTGAAGCAGGTAAAACGCGCGAGTTAGAACATGGTCCTGTGGGATGCGCTCTAGCGGGGGAATGTCCAGCGGCGCAGCCAGTTCGCGGAGTTTGGCGCCCTCGGGCGAGTTCGCACCAAGGCGGGCGGTGTCTGCATCGCGGGTGTCGAACAGGATCATTCCGCCGCCCCGAAGATATTCGTTCAGTCGTGCATACGCCGCATCAGACGGGCGGGTTTGATCCGGTGTGATCGGCCAGTAGAGCAGCGGATAAAACGACAGCTCATCCTCTTCCAAATCAACAGAACGCGGGTCGCTCGGTTCCACCGACGTGCGCTCAAAAAGCGTTCGCGCGAGCCCGCGCATTGCCGCCAGAGACAACGTATCCAAGCTCTGATTTCCGGTCAGAACATTGGCAAAAGTCACCTCGCCTGCTGCCAAAATTTCCTCTTCCGCCACGGGTGGCAAGTCCTCTTGGGCGCGAGAGACGTCTGGCTGAAACGCCAAAGAACAGGCAGCAATGGCTGCAATTGCCCCCCCGCGCAAACGACCACCAACAATCAACGACGCGATCAGATCTGCCGCCAAGAGCAGCGCGGCAAGTGTCAGGAACACACCACCCAACGGCTGTGCATCGGGCGCAACCAAGGGCTGAACGGATACAGAGGCGGGCCAGACGGCAGGTGTCAAAACGCTGTCCTCTTCGATCAAGTTGCGGGACAAGCGGCGGTCCTCGGATTCATACAGACCGGGGCGCAGATCGGGGCCCAGCGGTCGGTCAAACAGGTCCTCTCCTGCCACACCGGGCAGCGCGTCGCCGCTGGTCAAGCGGCCGAACCCATCCAGCACCTGCATCGGTTGCCACGTGGTGCCCGCCAATTGCGCGGCCTCGGGGCGGCTGGTGTGGGACGAGATCGACAACCGCTCGAGCATCTGCACAAACAGACCGGACAGGGGCAACGTGCTCCATTCCGCGTTGGCGGTCACGTGGAACAAAACGATCTGCCCTGCCCCGTGCGCCTTGCGCGTGACCAGAGGCGTGCCGTCGCTCAGACTGGCAATGACGCGATCCGTCAGAGTGGGATCAGGCTGCGCGACCACCTGAGAGGTCACATCCACATCATCTGGCAACGGAAGTCCGGCAAAAGGGCTGTCCTCGGGAAACGGCGCCAGTGTCTTGGGGTCGCCCCAACTCATCGCTCCACCCACGCTGCGACCCCCGGCACGCAGCCGCACGGGTAGCAACGGGTCTTCGCTATCGCGGGACACGTCGCTGGCCGCGAGGCGCGGACCGGCAAAACGCACGAGTTGTCCGCCCCGATCAATCCACTCCAGCAACTCCGCCTCTTCTTGCGGCGCCAGACGCGCGACATCAGCAAGGATGATCGTATCAGGGTTCGCCAGAAGAATATCCTCGAGCCCACCGTCCAGCAGGTCAGCCGTTGGCTCCAGCGCTTGACGCAGATAGTGCAGCGGAGACAACAGATCCAAAGCCTCGCGGTCGCGGCCACCGTCGATCAAGGCCACTTCGCGGCGTTGCAGTCGATCGTCCGTCAGGGTCACAGCGCCCGCACTGCGCACACCGTCTAGCGAAAAGCGGCTCACGCGGGCCCGAATCTCCGAAGGCAGTTCAATGGTCGTGCTGGCCTCTGCCTCGCCTGCTTCAAAGGTGATCGCCCCGGTTCCAAGAATGCGCTCGACTCCGGACGGATCAGGACCAAGCGCGGAAATGGTAAACTCTTGAGCGGGGCCCGAGGTCAAGCGCATCGCGGACAAAGTCAGTTCCGCGCCGTCTGCGACGGGCGGCATCAGGACAGTGGGCGTGGTCGCAGTATCAAAGACAGTCAGGTTGCCGCGCTCGGATAGCGCAGCGACCAATTCCTCTCGTCCATTGTGATCCAGCCCGTCGCTGAGCCACCAAGTATCGAAATCACCCTCCGGCAGCGTCACGTCAAATCGCGGCTCCCAGGGCGCGGGAGCCAGACCGGGCAAGCCCTCGATCACGGCGTCGGCATCAGCGAAGGTCACGGGTGCAGGCGCTGTTAACGGCAAAATGGCGACGGGGCGACCATTGCGGCCAGCTTCGGCCAGCATCGGCTCCAGCCGTGCAACCCGTGCACGCCAATCGGTTGCGCTGGCCCAACTTGCATCTAGCACAACCATAATTGGCCCGCGCCCGCTCTGCCGCGCATCAGGGTTCAGGACAGGACCCGCCAAACCGATGATCACCGCAGCAACCGCAAGCATCCGCAACAGAAGCAGCCACCAAGGCGTCTTGTCGCTCTGATGTTCGTCATCTTGCAGTCCGAGCAAAAGGGAAACCGCAGGGAATTTACGGCGAATGGGCGCGGGCGGCACCGCGCGCAGCAAAAACCAGAGAACAGGCAGAGCAATTAGCCCCACCAGCAACCAAGGCGCCGAAAATCCAAGGACTCCGAAAACGGTCATTTAGCGCGCTCCTTGTACGGCCTGATACACCCAGAGCAGCGCCGATTGTGCATTTTCAGAGGTGTGATGGTGTCCCAGCATCCACCCGGTGCTCAGGGCGAGGTCAGCCAGTTCCGCTTTCCGCTCGGCCAAGCGCGCCAGATACCGCTCGCGCAGCGTGTCGGCGCGCAGGGTTTCGTGACGGACGCCGCCAGTGATGCTCTCGAAAATGGTGCGGCCGCGGAAGTGGAACTCTTCTTCGGCAGGGTCTAGCACCTGCAACAAGGCCCCGCGAATACCGCGACCGGCAGCGCGGGTCAGGACGCGTTTCAGCGGCTCTAGATCCCCTAGAAAATCCGATACAATCAGGGCACGGCTGTTCGGCACCATGGGTGACAGGTCTGGCACACCGTAATCGTCTGGCCTGTTTTCGGTCAGAGCCACAGCGATCCGTTCCAGCTGCCCCGTCCCACGGCGCGGCGGCAAAACTGCACCCAAGGCGACACGTTCTCCGCCCCGCACCAGCAGCACAGCCGTCGCCATGCCGATCACGCGGGCGCGTTCGGCTTTGGTCGGTTGCCCTTCGCTGCTGGCGAAATTCATAGAACTGGCCTGATCCACCCAAAGCAACGCGCTCTGCGCAATCTGCCATTCGCGCTGCTTGATATACTGTTCGTCCCCACGTGCGGACCGCCGCCAATCAATCAAGCGTGCATCGTCGCCGGTTTGTAGTTGCCGATACTGCCAGAATGCCTCGCCCGCGCCAGACCGTTTCCGCCCATGATCCCCTAGCTGCACGTTTGCGGCCAAGCGTTCAGCGCTGGCAAGCAGAGGGGGATACGCAGCGGCCAAAGCCTCTGCGCGGCTGCGCAAGTGGGGGGCTTGGGTCACGCGGCGGCCTCGTGTCCGGTTATCTGCGCCACCCCTTTGGCAATGACGTCTTCGATCCGCTGGCCACGGGCACGGGCGGCGAAAGTCAGCTGCATACGATGACGTAGAACGGGGTCGGCCATGCTGGCGACATCTTCGGCGCTGGGGGCCAAGCGCCCATTCAGCATCGCCTCGGCGCGAACCGCCAGCATCAGGGCCTGTGCCGCACGGGGACCTGGCCCCCACGAGACGTCCTGAATAACTTCGGACAGCGCGGTCGGGTCCTCGGGGCGGAAGGCACGGACCAGATCAAGGATCATCTCGACGACGCTGTCACCCACAGGCATCCGGCGCAGAAGCTGCTGCGCGCCAATCAATTCTTCAGCGGTAAAGACCTGACGCGATGCCTCTTCGCTGGCACCGGTGGTAGCCAGCAAGATGGCCTTCTCGGTGTCGCGGTCCGGGTACTGCACATTGATCTGCACAAGGAAACGGTCGAGCTGCGCTTCGGGCAGCGGGTATGTGCCCTCTTGGTCGATCGGGTTTTGGGTTGCCAAAACGTGGAACGGCGCGGGCAAGGGACGGGTTTCCCCGCCGATCGACACTTCACGCTCTTGCATCGCTTGCAGCAGCGCTGACTGGGTGCGTGGGCTGGCGCGGTTGATCTCGTCCGCCATCAACAGCTGACAGAAAATTGGCCCCTCGAGAAAACGAAAAGCGCGGCGCCCGTCGGGGTCTGCTTCCAGCACCTCGGAGCCCAGAATATCGGCAGGCATCAGGTCGGGCGTAAATTGCACGCGTTTCCCGTTCAGACCCATCACCGTGGACAAAGTCTCGACCAGTCGCGTCTTGCCCAAACCGGGCAAACCAATCAGCAAACCGTGACCGCCACAAAGCAGCGAGGTCAGGGTCAGGTCAACAACGCGTGTCTGACCAATGAACCGTTTGGTGATAGACTCTCGGGCCAGAGCCAGTTTTTCCTCGAAGGTTTCGATTTCGGACACCAGATCGGCGGTTTCGGTCATGGTGTGGCTCCTGCTCTGGGGAATGCTATATGGATTAAGGGTATCTCAGGAATCCGAAATGGCAAAAGGGAACTAAAAACACATGACCGTGAAGCCATCCGCAGATGACATCGCTGCCGCAGCTCGTGCTGCTTCCAAAGGCGGCCTCCCCCCGATCCACAAATGGAATCCGCCGTTTTGCGGCGATTTGGATATGCGCATCGCGCGGGACGGCACATGGTTTTATAATGGAACGCCAATCGGTCGTGCCCCGTTGGTCCGACTGTTTTCCACGATTCTCAAGCGCGAGGACGGAAAGTACTTCCTCGTAACCCCGGTCGAGAAGGTGGGCATAACGGTCGACGACGCGCCCTTCGTTGCCATTGATTTTGAGGTGGTGGGGACCGAGGAAGACGCCGTTCTGACATTTCAAACAAATGTCGGAGACCAGACCGCTGCGGGGCCAGAGCACCCAATCCGTGTGATCCGCGACCCAGAGTCAGGCGAGCCCTCGCCCTATGTCCATGTCCGTGACGACCTAGAGGCGCTGATCGACCGCAAAAGCTTTTACCGTCTGATTGACCTAGGCCAGCATCAGGATCACGACGGAGTCAGCTGGTTCGGGATCATGTCTAGCGGTCAGTTCTTTCCCATCATTCCATCGGCAGAATTGGAATAACGCAGGATCGAGTGTGCGGGAATGACGCCTTCACATCACGACCCACTCAGATATTCTATTTCCTCGATATTTTCTGAGAGTGGGCCGTCACAATGATCCATCCCAAATTTGCCCCTTACCTTTTCAGCTTGCTGTTGTCGGGTATGATGTCTTGCCTTGTGTCGGGCATTGCGACCTACCGCGCGCTCGGGTTCGTCCCCAACTTCGTTGCCGAATGGATGGGTGCGTGGGGCTCCAGCTGGCTGGTCGCCTTCCCTGCCGTTCTTGTGGTTGCACCGATTGCACGCCGCCTTGTGGCGCTCTTGGTGCGGTCCCCCGACGCGGCTTAATGACCGATTGCAGGGGCGTTTGGACACGCCTCTGACGCCCTCTCGATCTCCAGCGTTACGTGGCTGATCCCCTTTCCCGTCAGCATCGCGCGCACACGGTCGCGGATGACCATGGCCGAGGACCAGTCCGGATCGGACACCACCACATGCACCTGCAGCGCGGCCTCATGCTCTGTCATCTGCCAAAGGTGTAGATGGTGCGCGCCAGCGACGCCTTCTTCGCCCTGTATGTGGTTTAGCAAATCTTCGGCGCTGTGATCGGGCGGGCTGGCCAGCATCAGGTTGCGGATCACCGGTCCGATTTCGGTTGCCGCAAGCCACAAAATATACCCCGCGATCAGTAGCGTGATGATCGGGTCGATCAGCCGCCAGTCGTACAGAATGACCAATACGCCGCCGATGATCACCCCCAGTGATCCCAGTGCATCCGACAGATTGTGCACAAAGGCCGCGCGAATGTTGGCGCTGTCCTTGGACAATTTGAGCGTCAAGAGCGCGGTTGCTAGATCAATCACCAGCGCAATCCCCGCGACGATCACAACGGTCCAGCCTTGAATCGCGGGCGGGTCAATCAGGCGGTGCACCCCCTCCCACGCGAGGTAGAGGCTGATCACAATCAGCGTGGTGTAGTTTACGAGCGCGGCCACCATCTCTGCCCGCCCATATCCAAAGGTCATCTGCGCGTCAGCAGGACGTCGCGCGATCTTGCGCGCAAAGAACGCGATGAGCAGAGAGATCGCATCGCTCAGGTTGTGCACCGCATCAGCGATCAGCGCGATTGATCCCGAAATGACACCCCCGACAATCTGCGCCACAGTCAGCAACAAATTGATTGCGACGGCAAAGGCCACCTGACGGTCACCAGCCTCGGGATCAATGTGGTGGTGATGATGCCCGTGGTGGCCGTGATGGCTGTGGGAAGGCCCCATGGTGTGCCCCTTCTTCTGTCACCCCAAGGTCCCGCGTTCGCCCTTGGGCCGCAAGAGACGATTGCGAGAAAAACGACGCAAATCAGGAGGCGGCGCGCAGGCCAGTGTCGCTCATGTCAGAACAGGCTTCGATATCGGCGACAGTCTGCTGGATCAGCCGCTTGCGTGCTCCCAACTGCGTCCACCCATGCCCGCCGATGCTGTAACGATGCAGGCGCGCTTGTTCGCCCCACAGCGACAGGTACCTCTCTGACGCGCGGATTGGCACGATTGGATCATCTTCGGCGTGATGAAGATTTACGGGCCCGTCGTAATTGCCCAGTCCCCTGTAGGGATCGAACGCACGCGCATCATTGATGAACGGCGCACCAACGCCTTGGCCATCGAAATCGAATAGCTCTTCTTCGGGGTTCTCAGGCAGCGGATCGCCCATGATATGACCCGCATTGATATCCTCGACAAAGCTTGCAGCCGGAGCCCATAGGTTCAGGGATTTCACCAAATCCGGCCGTTCACCGGCCAGAACAGCGGCACCCATTCCACCCAAAGAGTGTCCTACGACGTGCATTGGGCGGCCAACCCGTTGCTTCATGGTGTCGAGAACGGTTTCCAGTTGGCGCACCTCGTCCGAGGCTGTGATTTCCGAGAATTCACCATCACTCTCACCATGCCCCAAACGGTCAAAGGCCAGCACTGCGTACCCCTCGTCATGCAGGGCGCGGGCGATCTGAACCAGCAAACGGCCAGTGCCATATCGGTTGCTCGAGAAGCCATGATTCAGGACCACGTAATCTATCGGAGCAGGCACCTGATAAAAGCTGGCCCGCAATGTGAGCCCGCGATGCAAAAATACAAAATTCTTTGGAACTTTCAAAACACTGCTCCCCCAAATCTCCTGCAGGATAACACAAAATTCGGGGGATTGTTCCAGAGTTTTCAGGGATTAATGCGCCTCGGCCCAAGTTCGCCCACGGCCCGCATCCACGATCAAAGGCACATCCAAATGGATAGCAGGCATTGCAGAGCTTTCCATCACATCCTTGGCGGTTTTAATCAAATCATCGACCGCGCCTTCTTCCACTTCGAACAGCAATTCGTCGTGCACCTGCAACAGCATTTTTGCAGGCATATCAGCGATTGCGTCAGGCATCCGGATCATGGCGCGGCGGATGATATCGGCAGCGGTGCCCTGAATCGGTGCGTTGATCGCCGCCCGCTTGGCAAAACCGGCCCGCGGCCCCTTGGCTGCGATCTCGGGTGTATGGATTTTCCGACCGAACATTGTTTCCACGAACAGGTGCTCTTTGGCAAAGGTCACGGTGTCATCCATGTAGTCCTTGATGCCGGGGAACCGCTCGAAATAGCGGTCGATAAAGCCCTGCGCTTCGGCGCGTGGAATGCGCAGGTTGCGGGCCAGACCAAAGCCGGAAATGCCGTAAATGACGCCAAAGTTGATCGCTTTGGCCTGACGGCGGACTTCCGGGGTCATTTCATCCAGCGGCACGCCAAACATTTCGGACGCGGTGGCGGCGTGAATGTCCTGCCCCTCGCGGAATGCTTCTTTCAGGCTGTCGATCCCTGCGACGTGGGCCAGAATGCGCAGTTCGATCTGGCTGTAGTCGAGCGCGACCAGCACCTTGCCCTCGGGCGCGATGAACGCCTCGCGGATGCGGCGGCCCTCTTCGCTGCGGATCGGGATGTTCTGCAGGTTCGGATCGGTCGAAGACAAACGCCCCGTCGCCGCACCGGTCTGCATGTAGCTGGTGTGGACGCGGCCGGTGTCGGCGTTGATGTGGTCCTGCAGCGCGTCAGTGTAGGTCGATTTCAGCTTGGACAGCTGACGCCAGTCCAGAACGCGGCCGGGCAGCTCATGCTCGGTCGACAGGTCCTCTAGTATATCCGCACCGGTGGCATAGGCGCCGGTCTTGCCCTTCTTGCCGCCCTGATACCCCAGCTTGTCGAACATGATCTCGCCAAGCTGCTTGGGGCTACCCACGTTGAACTTCTCGCCCGCCAGCTCGTGGATCTCTTCCTCGAGCTGCGCCATCTTCTGGGCAAAGGCGTTAGACATCCGGCTTAGGGTGTCGCGGTCCACCAGCACGCCCTCACGCTCCATCTGAGCCAGTACAGGGACCAAGGGGCGCTCCAGACGTTCGTAGACGCGCGTGACTTTTTCGCGGTGCAGTTCAGGCTGGAATTTCTGCCAGAGGCGCAGGGTAATGTCCGCATCCTCGGCTGCGTATCGGGTCGCTTTGTCCACCTCGACCTTGTCAAAGGTGATCATGGACTTCCCGCTGCCGATCAGCTCTTTGATCGGGATCGGCTTGTGTCCCAAATAGCGTTCGGACAAGGCGTCCATCCCGTGCCCGTGCAGACCGGAATACAGCGCATAGGACATCAGCATCGTGTCCGCGATGCCCTGCACGGTGATTCCGTAGGTCTGGAAAATCTTTATGTCGTACTTGGCGTTCTGGAAAATCTTCAGAACAGACACATCTTCGAGCACGGGTTTTAGCAGCGACAGACAGGTGTCAAAATCCATCTGCCCTTCGGCCTTTTCCGCGCCGCCGAACAGATCGCCGTCGCCCTTGGTGTGGCCGATGGGAATGTAGCACGCCTTGCCCGCTTCGGTGGACAGGGACACGCCGACCAGATCGGCTACCATTTCGTCCAGAGCCGTCGTTTCCGTATCAATCGCCACATAGCCCTGCTGGCGGATGGCGGCGATCCACTCTTCCAACTGCGCGGGATCGGTCAGGCAGGTGTAATTCTCGGGCTCGAAAGGAAAATCCTCGACCGGAGCGGAGTCCGCTGCGGCAGGAGCGGTCGGCGCTTTGTCCTCGATCACTGGTGCTTCAGCGTCCAGCGCGTCGGCGATGCGCTTGGTCAGGGTGCGGAATTCCATCTTGGCAAGGAAGCCGAGCAGTACCTCTGGATCGGGGTCGCGGATTTCCAGATCATCCAGCGTGAATTCCAGAGGGGTTTTGCAGTCCAGCTCTACAAGCTTCTTGGACAGCTCGATCTGCTCACGCTTTTCAATCAGAGTCTGGCGGCGTTTGGGCTGCTTGATCTCTTCGGCACGGTCGAGCAAGTCCTCGAGGCTTCCATATTCGTTGATCAAGAGCGCTGCGGTCTTGATCCCGATCCCCGGCGCGCCGGGCACGTTGTCCACGCTGTCACCGGCCAGAGCCTGTACGTCCACGACGCGTTCTGGTCCCACACCGAATTTCTCTTCGACGCCTTCGCGGTCGATCAGCTTGTTCTTCATGGCGTCAAACATCACGACGCCATCGCCCACCAGCTGCATCAAATCCTTGTCCGAGGATACGATGGTCACACGTCCGCCTGCATCCCGCGCCTGATGGCAGAGAGTCGCGATAATGTCGTCGGCCTCGTAGCCCTCCATCTCCTCGCAGGCGATGTTGAACGCACGGGTCGCCTCGCGGGTCAGCGGGATCTGCGGACGCAGGTCCTCGGGCATCGCCTCGCGGTTAGCTTTGTACTGATCGTACATGTCATTACGGAATGTGTGGCTGCCCTTGTCGAAAATCACGGCGATGTGGGTGGGTGCGTCTGCCCCGGCCGTGCCCTCAACGTAGCGCTGGAGCATGTTGCAGAAGCCGCTTACCGCACCGATCGGCAGCCCGTCCGACTTGCGGGTCAGCGGTGGCAGCGCATGATAGGCTCGAAAGATGAAAGCGGACCCGTCAATGAGGTGCAGATGGCAGCCTTTGCCGAATGTCGTGCTCATGAATGCGCTCCTTCCTGCTGTTGGGTCCGGTAATGCCACGTCCGGAACGCCTCTTCCAGCGCCGATCAACAGGTGGCGCCACGCGAGCGGCTGATCAGCGTGCTGCGCGCAGCGAAACGAGCGGGCCTGTGCTCACAACACAGTATTTCTCTATTTCCTGAAATTTCAAATTACTGCGCTTCGCGCACTACATTTGGTGGATATAGACCCTCAGATTATAGCATCTAGATCGGAGATTAGAGGTTCCCTGACATGAAGGCGTCAAGATCGTCAAGTCGGTCCTGTCCCCAAAACTTCTCGGTTCCGTCGACAATATAGAACGGAGAACCAAAAACCCCGAGTGACACGGCCTCTTCTAGATTGGCCGCATAGGTCTCTGCCCCGACGAGGAGGCCGCTGTCGGCCAGCTTGGGATCAAAACCGCAAGCCTGCAGTGCGTCGCGAACCACATCGTCTTGGGCGATATCCTTTTCCTCAGCCCATGTGGCGCGCAGAATGGTATGGACCAAGGCGCCCACATCCCCGTCACCTGCTTTTTGCGCAGCGATGATCGCATAGCTCGAAGGCGCGGCGTTTGTCGGCCAAAACATCGGCTTCAGATTAAAGGGCAGTCCGGATTTCTTGGCTTGTCGCGGCAATTCTTGGGCGCGGTAGTCCAGACGCGCGGGGTGCCGATCCTTGGGCGCGGCGCCGCCGGTGCGTGGGAACAGCGACATAATATCAAGCGGTTTATAGGTGACCCCTGCCCCATGTTTGGACGCAATCTCTTCTAGACGTTGTTCGGCGAGGTAGGCGTAGGGCGACAGGGTTGAAAAGTAGTAGTCGATATGCGGCATTGGAGCCCTCCCATGCTTCCGTTGCTTGGCGTGAAGGTTACCGCGTGTTAAGCGAAGCCAACGTCACGAATCCGTCATAACTCCCCTTCTAGGACGCAGCTCATGCCCTCTCTCACCGAACCTAAGCTGATTTCTGGCAATGCCAACATGACCCTCGCAAAATCGATCTCGCGTCGTATGTCGATGCACCGCGGGATGAATGTGGGTCTGGTCGATGCCCGTGTAGAACGCTTTAACGATGCCGAAATCTTTGTCGAGGTTTTCGAGAACGTTCGTGGCGAAGATATGTTCATCATTCAGTCGACGTCGAAGCCGGCAAACGACCACTTGATGGAACTTCTAATCATGGCTGACGCCCTGCGCCGTTCGTCGGCTGGCCGCATCACCGCCGTGATCCCCTACTTCGGCTATGCCCGTCAGGATCGCCGCACCAAGGCCCGTACCCCTATCAGCGCCAAGCTGGTTGCCAACATGCTGACCCGCGCGGGGATCGAGCGTATCCTGACTATGGACCTGCACGCTGCTCAGATTCAGGGCTTCTTCGACATTCCCGTAGACAACCTGTACGCGGCGCCGATTTTCGCGCTGGATATCCAGCACCACTTCGGCAGCATGGAAGACGTTATGGTGATCTCGCCCGACGTTGGCGGCGTGGCCCGTGCACGTGAACTGGCCAAGCGGATCAATGCCCCGCTGGCGATCGTGGACAAACGCCGCGAGAAGCCCGGTGAAGTCGCAGAAATGACCGTGATCGGTGATGTAACGGGCAAGAAATGTATCATCGTCGACGACCTTTGCGACACTGCTGGCACGCTCTGCAAGGCCGCTGAGGTCCTGATGGACGCAGGCGCGACCGAGGTACACAGCTACATCACCCACGGCGTTATGTCCGGCCCTGCGGTCGAGCGCGTCAGCAAGTCGGTCATGAAGAGCCTCGTGATCACCGACACCATCGAGCCGACCCAAGCAATCCTCGATTGCCCGAATATCCGGATCGTTCCCACCGCGCCCGTGTTTGCGCAGGGTATCCTGAACATCTGGAATGGTACTTCGGTCTCGTCGCTGTTCGAAACCGATACGCTGGTTCCGATCTACGAAGGCCTCTACAACGGCAACGGCGCTTAATAGAGCTGCCAGTCATCCTCGTGTGGCAGGCTGCCAATGGCCTGCCACGACGCCCGAGCGCGGGCAATACGGGTGTCCCCCCAAGTGCGGAACACCAGATCAAATCCCCGAACAGTGATATTCTCTGCCGTGATCTCGACACGCACGTTGGTGTCCGAGTCCAGATCCCACAGGGATAGACCGACCGTCACCGAGGGTGGGTCCTGATATTGCGCAGAAAATTTGATCTTTTTCACGCGGTCACGCGGGCCAGAGCCACGCCACATCTCTCCGCCCTCTTCGAAATCCGAAAAGAGCACAATATCGCCGCTGTCGATTCCGACCTGAAAGGTATTGAGACGCTTCATGCCACTTCAGATACCGCGTAACTTATTTAAATAAAACTAACCTTAACCGGAAAAATTAAAAGGCCCGCCTTCTGAATGCAAGGCGGGCCTTTCGTATAGTTTGTGTCGGTGGACGTTAGTCCATCTGGTCGATCAAGTGCACCAGATCGGCAACAAAGCGTTCCAGACCGTGACGCTCTTCGTCCTCAGCCGCCTGCTCCATCCGTTCACGCGCCTCAGAGAGGATCGCTTCCAGATCGGGGCGGGCAACGTCGGCCGCTGCAAAAGCGCGCTCAGCAATCACCGAAACCGATTCAGCCGAGACTTCGACGAACCCGTGGGTCACAACGAAGTCTTTCGCTCCGCCTTCCAGCTCCGCCCGGAGGAAACCGGGACGGAGAGTGGTAAGCATCGGCTCGTGGCCGGGGCCCGCGGTCAGTTCGCCCTCGGCGCCGGGGATCAGTACTTCGCTGGCTTTGCCCGATGCGAGGCTACGCTCGGGGCAGACCAGATCGAATTGAACCATATCAGCCATTCAGGGCCTCCTTCCGCAGGGTTTAGGCAGCAGCTGCCAGCTTCTCGGCTTTCGCGATCACTTCGTCGATGTCGCCAACCATGTAGAAGGCTGCTTCGGGCAGGTGATCGTATTCGCCAGCAACAACCGCTTTGAACGACGCGATGGTTTTTTCCAGCGGAACCTGAACACCGTCCGAACCGGTGAAGACTTTCGCAACGTCGAAGGGCTGCGACAGGAAGCGCTGGATCTTACGCGCACGCTGAACGGTCAGCTTATCTTCTTCGCTCAGTTCGTCCATGCCAAGGATGGCGATGATGTCCTGCAGCGACTTGTACTTCTGCAGAATACCCTGAACGTCACGAGCAACCTGGTAGTGCTCTTCACCAACAATACCCGGATCCAGGATACGCGACGACGAGTCCAGCGGGTCAACCGCGGGGTAGATGCCGAGTTCCGAAATCGCACGCGACAGAACGGTTGTTGCGTCGAGGTGTGCGAAGGTGGTCGCGGGTGCGGGGTCGGTAAGGTCGTCCGCGGGAACGTAAACGGCCTGGATCGAAGTGATCGAACCCTGCTTGGTCGAGGTGATGCGTTCCTGCATCGCACCCATGTCGGTCGCGAGGGTCGGCTGATAGCCCACCGCCGAAGGAATACGACCCAGCAGAGCCGAAACTTCCGAACCCGCCTGAGTGAAGCGGAAGATGTTGTCGACGAAGAACAGAACGTCGGTACCGGACTGGTCACGGAACTGTTCTGCCAGGGTCAGACCTGTCAGAGCAACACGTGCACGCGCTCCCGGAGGTTCGTTCATCTGGCCGTAAACCAGAGCAACCTGCGATTCCGACAGGTTGTCGGGCTTAATAACGTTCGATTCGATCATCTCGTGGTACAGGTCGTTACCTTCACGAGTACGCTCGCCAACACCCGCGAACACCGAGAAGCCCGAGTGCACTTTTGCGATGTTGTTGATCAGTTCCATGATCAGAACGGTTTTGCCCACGCCGGCGCCGCCGAACAGACCAATCTTACCACCCTTCGAGTAGGGCGCCAGAAGGTCGATCACCTTGATGCCCGTCACAAGAATTTCCGAAGCAGTCGACTGCTCGATGAATTCGGGTGCGGGCTGGTGGATCGCACGGGTTTCGGTCGCGGCCAGTTCACCTTTTTCGTCGATGGGCTCGCCCACGACGTTGATGATGCGGCCCAGAGTTGCGTTGCCTACGGGCACTGAGATGGGCTGTCCCAGGTCAGTCACTGCCTGACCACGAACCAGACCTTCGCTGCCGTCCATCGCGATAGTACGTACGGTGTTTTCACCGAGGTGCTGCGCAACTTCCAGGATCAGACGCTTACCATTGTTGTCAGTCTCGAGCGCGTTCAGAATTGCCGGAAGGGCATCCTCGAACTGCACGTCAACGACAGCGCCGATGACCTGCGTAATTTTGCCGACTGCGTTTGCCATGTCGTTGTTTCTCCGATTTCCTTAGAGCGCCTCAGCGCCCGAGATAATTTCGATCAGCTCGTTCGTAATGACGGCCTGACGCGAGCGGTTATATTCGATGGTCAGTTGGTCAATCATGTCGCCCGCGTTGCGGGTCGCATTGTCCATTGCCGACATACGAGCGCCCTGCTCCGATGCACCATTTTCCAGCAGAGCCGCAAAGATCTGGGTCGCGACGCCGCGCGGCAGCAGGTCAGCCAGAATGGCCTCTTCGCTGGGCTCGTAGTCATAGAGCGGACCGTTTTCCTCGCCAGCGTCGTCGAACTGGGCCGGAATGATCTGTTGTGCGGTCGGCAATTGCGCAATCACCGACTGGAATTGGGCGTAGAAGATGGTCGCCACATCGAATTCACCAGCGTCGAAACGCGCCAGTACATCCTTTGCGATGGCCTGTGCATTGTCGTAACCGACACGCTTCACCTCGGAGAGGTCCACGTGGCCGATCATGAGATCACCCAGATCACGCTTGAGCTGTTCGCGGCCTTTTTTGCCAACGGTCAGAATTTTAACCGTTTTGCCAGCTGCTTTCAGTTCCGCTGCCTTTTGACGGGCCAGTTTCACGATCGAGCTGTTGAAGCCGCCGCAAAGACCACGTTCCGCGGTCATCACGATAAGAAGTTGTACTTGGTCCGACCCGGTCCCCGCCAGAAGGCGGGGGGCCGTGTCAGAACCGCCAACCGATGCTGCAAGGCTTGCCATGACAGCATTGAAACGCTCCGAATAGGGGCGCGCTGCCTCGGCTGCATCCTGTGCCCGCCGCAGTTTTGCGGCGGCCACCATCTGCATGGCCTTGGTGATCTTGCGCGTGGATTTCACGCTCTCGATCCGGTTTTTGAGGTCCTTAAGGCTTGGCATAATCCAGTCCTTTCGGGCTTATGCGAAGGTCTTGGCGTATTCGTCGAGAACCGCTTTGATCTTGTCCGCTGCATCACCTTTGATCTTGGGATCTTCGTTGGTGATCCAGTCCAGAAGGTCTTTCTTCTGGGTGCGCAGGAACTTCAGCAGGCCAGCTTCGTAGCGGCCAACGTCTTTTACTGCGACGGTGTCCAGGTAACCCTGAGTACCGGCAAAGATCACGCAAACGATTTCAGCGTTGGTCAGCGGTGCGTACTGGGGCTGTTTCATCAGCTCGGTCAGACGCGCACCACGGTTCAGCAGCTTCTGGGTTGCGGCGTCGAGGTCCGAGCCGAACTGAGCAAATGCAGCCATTTCGCGGTACTGAGCCAGTTCCAGCTTAACCGGACCTGCAACAGTTTTCATTGCGTTGGTCTGAGCCGACGAACCCACACGCGAAACCGACAGACCGGTATTCACCGCAGGACGAATGCCCTGATAGAACAGGTCGGTTTCGAGGAAGATCTGACCATCGGTGATCGAGATCACGTTGGTCGGAATAAACGCAGAAACGTCGCCGCCCTGAGTTTCAATGATCGGCAGCGCGGTCAGCGAGCCTGCGCCGTGATCGTCGCCCATCTTCGCCGAACGCTCGAGCAGACGCGAGTGGAGGTAGAAAACGTCGCCGGGGTACGCTTCACGTCCCGGGGGACGACGCAGCAGCAGCGACATCTGACGGTACGACACAGCCTGCTTGGAGAGGTCATCGTAGATGATCAGGGCGTGCTTGCCGTTGTCACGGAAGTACTCAGCCATTGCGGTCGCGGCGTAGGGCGCCAGGAACTGCATGGGTGCGGGGTCCGAAGCGGTTGCCGCAACGACGATCGAGTATTCAATCGCGCCGGTTTCTTCCAGCTTCTTCACCAGCTGAGCAACGGTCGAACGCTTCTGGCCGACCGCAACGTAGATGCAGTACAGCTTTTTGCTTTCGTCGCCGCCGGCAGCGTCGTTGTACGACTTCTGGTTCAGGATCGCGTCCAGAGCAACGGCAGTCTTACCGGTCTGACGGTCGCCAATGATCAGCTCGCGCTGGCCACGGCCGATCGGGATCATCGCGTCAACGGCTTTGAGGCCGGTCGCCATGGGCTCGTGAACCGATTTACGGGGGATAATGCCAGGCGCTTTGGAGTCAGCAACGCGGCGCTCGGTGAATTCTACCGGGCCTTTGCCGTCCAAGGGGTTACCCAGACCGTCGACAACGCGACCCAGCAGGCCTTCGCCAGCGGGAACGTCCACGATCGAGTTGGTGCGCTTAACGGTGTCACCTTCTTTAATGTCACGGTCCGAACCAAAGATAACGACACCGACGTTGTCGGTTTCAAGGTTCAGCGCCATGCCCTGGATGCCACCGGGGAATTCGACCATTTCACCAGCCTGAACGTTGTCCAGACCGTGAACGCGCGCAATACCGTCACCGACGGAAAGAACGCGGCCAACCTCGGCCACTTCGGCGTCTTGGCCAAAGTTTTTAATCTGCTCCTTTAGGATCGCAGAAATTTCGGCTGCTTGGATACCCATTTATCCGACCTCTTTCATTGCATTCTGTAGGGCGTTGAGCTTGGAGCGGATCGAGGTATCGACCATCTTCGAGCCCACCTTAACAACGAGACCACCGATGAGAGCTTCATCAACGGCGGCTTCAATCTTCACGTCCTTGCCGACGCTCTCTTTCAGAGCGGCTGCAAGTTTGTCCTTTTGCGCGTCGGACAGAGCCGTGGCGCTGACAACCTCAGCGGTGACTTCACCTTTGTAGGCTGCAATCTTCTCGCGCATAGCTGCGATCAGCTGCGGCATGGCGAACAGACGACGCTTGGAAGCCATCAGCTCAAGCGTGTTTTTCACGATGCTGCTCACGCCCATTTGAGTTGCAACTGCGGCAATCGCAGCGCCTTGCTCTTCGCGCGTGTAAACGGGGTTGTTGATCAGTTCACGAAGATCATCGCTACCTGCCAATGCGGCAGCCAGCGCGTCTACGTCCTTCTCAACGGAGTCGAGCGATTTGGTCTCGAGGGCGAGATCAAATACGGCAGAGGCATAGCGTTGCGCGATGCCGAAGGAGATCGAAGCTGGTTCGGACACGTCCACCCTTCCGATGTCTTGGCCCCGACCCGTCGAAATGTCGTATCGGGGGCGTTTTTGCCCGTAGGTATTATCCCTAAGGGCATCGAAATCGCGCAGGACTTAGCAGAGGGTGACGCACCTAGCAACATTGGATCACACTTTTAAAGTCGTAGATGGCGCTAGCATTTGTTGAGACGGGCAAATTAATCGCACGGAATGCTGCAAAGTGCCGCATGAGCCCACATTTTTAGATTCGAATCCGATTCCCTCGGGGTCAGGCGGGCTTCGCTTCGGGCGAAGCGAGCCCGGCCAGAACCTTGAGCGGGCGTGTCGACACGGCGGTCCCGCCGCCCGACGGTTCTTGGGTCAGTTTCTGCGCCTCCAGAAGGATGACACCGCCAGGCAGGCCGGCTCCTGCAGTGCGAGCCACCTTCTCGATCAATTGACCAGAGCGCAGCCAGAACCGGCGGTGCGACGGTGGCTGGTGCAAGAGGGAACTGGTCCGCTTTGGCTGGAAACCACTGCGCTGAAGCTGCACCTCGAGCTGGCGGGCGCTAAAGGGACGGCCATACCCAAACGGCGTGATGTCACGACGTGACCAGACCCCTGCCCTGTTCGGTACAATAAAGATGGCGCTGCCACCCGGCCCCAGAACACGCGAGGCCTCCTCCAGCACCAGATCCGGCTGCTCTGAGGTTTCGAGCCCGTGCATGACAATCAACTTGTCGATGTGGCCCGTGTCGATAGGCCAGTTCGCTTCTTGGCACAGGACAGAGACGTTGGGCATCCCCGCAGGCCAAGACATAACGCCCTGAGGGCCAGGCATCAGCGCCGTGACTCTCCGCGCTGATTGGAGATAAGGCCGCAAGAGCGGAACAGCGAAACCGTAGCCCAAGACCGACTGGCCCCGCGCTTCGGGCCAGAACCGCACCACTTCATCGCGGATCACGCGCTGCGCGGCCCGCCCCAAAGCGCTGCGATAGTAGAAATTTCGCAGATCTTGCACGTCCAGATGCATTGCGCCTTGGTGCCCCTTCGGTCAGTCTCTTGGGGAACAATAGCAATAGCGACAGGAAACGCCATGCCCCTCGAGATCATTACAGTTCCCTGCCTAGCGGACAATTACGCATATTTGGCGCATGACCCTGAAACGGGCGAAACCGCAGTCATCGACATTCCCGAAGCCGGTCCCATCCTAAACGCTCTGGATGCCAGAGGCTGGTCGGCCGATGTCATTCTCCTGACCCACCATCACCACGATCACGTCCAAGGCGTGCCGGATATGCTAGAGCGCTTCCCCCAAGCGCGTGTCGTCGGAGCCGAGGCGGATCAGAACAGGATGCCCCCACTTGACCTGAAGGTCAAAGAAGACAGCGTTGTGCAAGTCGGTGCAGAAACCGGCCGCATTATAGATGTATCGGGTCATACCGTCGGGCACATTGCCTTCTACTTCCCGGGCAGCGCAGCGCTCTTTTCTGCTGACAGCCTGATGGCGTTGGGATGTGGCCGCCTGTTCGAAGGCACCCCCGAGATGATGTGGGAGAGCCTGTCCAAGATGGCTGCCCTGCCTCCCGAAACAATGGTGTACTCGGGCCACGAATACACGGCATCCAACGCAAAATTCGCCCTGACGGTCGAGCCAGAGAACCCCGACCTGCAGAAACGCGCCGAAGAAATCGCCGCAAAACGCGCCAAGGATGAGCCCACGGTGCCCGTTTCACTCGAAACTGAGCTTAAAACGAATCCGTTTTTGCGGGCGAGTAACAGCGATGTGAAAGAGGCGCTTGGCATGGTTCATGCAGCAGATTCCTCAGTATTTGCTCGTATCCGCGCGATGAAAGATGCCTTTTAACCCATCACAAAGATCATCCGCGTACTCCTATTTGGTCGGATAATTCCAAGTTTTCTCTTGAAGAGCCGCGCGGAACGACCAAACTTTAACTTATGCAGGCCACGGTTGGTTGGGGCCTCGGGCCCCTCTGACCCCGATCAAGAGGAGCACCCCCAGTGCCTTCATTCTCGAATACTCTCGAACAGGCAATCCATTCGGCATTGGCGCTCGCCAACGCACGCTCGCACGAGTTTGCGACGTTGGAGCACCTGTTGCTGGCCCTCATTGATGAACCCGATGCGGCTCAGGTCATGCGCGCGTGCAATGTGGACCTGAGCGAACTCAAGAGCACGCTCGTCGAATATATTGATGATGACCTCTCCAACCTTGTTACCGAGGTCGACGGCTCCGAAGCGGTGCCGACGGCAGCGTTCCAGCGTGTGATCCAACGCGCCGCCATCCACGTTCAGTCTTCGGGGCGCACCGAAGTCACTGGCGCAAACGTGCTGGTTGCCATTTTTGCCGAACGCGAATCGAATGCCGCGTTCTTCCTGCAAGAGCAGGACATGACCCGTTACGACGCGGTGAACTTTATCGCCCACGGCGTCGCCAAAAACCCCTCCTTCGGCGAGAGCCGCCCTGTCACCGGCGCGACCGAGCAAGAAGAGACCCAAAACGTCGAACGCGAAGGTCCCAACCCGAGCGAGAACAAAGAATCCGCGCTGGCCAAGTACTGTGTGGACCTGAACAAGAAAGCCACCAAAGGCGACGTTGATCCGCTGATCGGGCGCGGCGAAGAAGTCGAGCGCTGCATTCAAGTGCTCTGCCGCCGCCGCAAAAACAACCCGCTGCTGGTGGGAGATCCCGGTGTCGGCAAAACTGCCATCGCAGAAGGTCTGGCACGCAAGATCATCAAGGGCCAAACCCCCGATGTTCTCAAGAACACCATCATCTACTCGCTGGATATGGGCGCACTGCTGGCGGGCACCCGCTACCGCGGTGACTTCGAAGAGCGTCTGAAGGCCGTTGTGACCGAGCTTGAGGATCACCCCGACGCGGTTCTGTTCATCGACGAAATCCACACCGTGATCGGTGCGGGCGCGACCTCTGGTGGCGCGATGGACGCATCGAACTTGCTGAAGCCCGCGCTTCAGGGCGGCAAGCTGCGCACCATGGGCAGCACCACTTACAAAGAGTTCCGTCAGCACTTCGAAAAAGACCGCGCGCTGAGCCGCCGCTTCCAGAAGATCGACGTGTCGGAACCCAGTGTCGAAGATACCATCAAGATCCTGCAGGGCCTGAAGCCCTACTTCGAAGAGCACCACGACATCCGTTACACTGCGGACGCGATCAAGTCGGCTGTGGAACTGTCGTCGCGCTACATCAACGACCGCAAGCTGCCTGACAAAGCGATCGACGTGATCGACGAAGCAGGCGCCGCGCAGCACCTGCTGCCAGACTCGAAGCGTCGCAAAACCATCGGCGTCAAAGAGATCGAGGGCGTGGTCGCCAAGATCGCTCGCATCCCCCCAAAGAATGTCAGCAAAGACGATGCCGAGGTTCTGAAGGATCTGGAAAACAGCCTGAAGCGCGTTGTTTTCGGTCAGGACGATGCGATCGTCGCCCTGTCGAGCGCGATCAAACTGTCGCGTGCCGGTCTGCGTGAACCCGAAAAGCCCATCGGCAACTATCTGTTCGCAGGTCCAACCGGTGTGGGTAAAACCGAGGTCGCCAAACAGCTGGCCGATCAGCTGGGTGTGGAACTGCTCCGCTTTGACATGTCCGAGTACATGGAGAAGCACGCGGTCAGCCGTCTGATCGGTGCCCCTCCGGGCTATGTCGGCTTTGATCAGGGTGGTCTCTTGACCGATGGCGTGGACCAGCATCCGCACTGTGTGCTGCTGCTCGACGAGATCGAAAAGGCGCACCCCGATGTCTACAACATCCTGCTTCAGGTGATGGACAACGGTCGTCTGACCGACCACAATGGTCGCACCGTGGACTTCCGCAACGTGGTTCTGATCATGACCTCGAACGCTGGTGCTGCGGACATGGCCAAGGCCGCTGTTGGCTTCGGTCGCGATCGCCGCGAGGGCGAAGACACCGCCGCAGTCGAGCGCACCTTTACTCCGGAATTCCGCAACCGTCTGGATGCGGTGATCAGCTTTGGTCCGCTGCCCAAAGAGGTCATCCTGCAGGTCGTGGAGAAGTTCGTTCTGCAACTGGAAGCTCAACTCATGGACCGCAACGTCCATATCGAGCTCACCCAGCCTGCCGCCGAATGGCTCGCCGACAAAGGCTACGACGACAAGATGGGTGCACGCCCGCTGGGTCGTGTCATTCAGGAGAACCTCAAGAAGCCGCTGGCCGAGGAGCTGTTGTTCGGTCAGTTGACCAAAGGCGGCATCGTCAAGGTCAGTGTCGAGAATGGCGAGCTGAAGCTCGAAGTCTCGGGGCCGGATAGCAAACGGATAACCTCTGGCAAAAAGCCCCCATTACTTACGGCAAACTAAATGAAACATTTGATTGCCCTCGCCATAACGGCGGGGGCTTCTCCTCTTTTGGCGCAGGATATTTCCCTGCAACTTCCCATTGACTGCACTTTAGGCAAAACCTGTTTTATCCAGCAATTTACAGACCGTGACCCCGGCCCAGAGGCCAAGGATTTCACCTGCGGCACACTCAGCTACGACGGTCACAAGGGCACAGACTTCGCGCTCGCCACACACGAGGATCGTTTGAACGGTGTTGACGTTCTGGCCGCTGCGGACGGACGCATTCGCGGCGTGCGCGATGGCATGCCCGATCTGGGCCTCGACAACACCCCCAGCGACGAGATCGAAGGGCGGGATTGCGGCAATGGCGTGGTCATTGATCACGGCAATGGCTGGGAAACCCAGTACTGCCACATGGCCCAAGGGTCCGTGATGGTTCAGGATGGTGACACTGTCACCGCGGGTACACCGCTCGGACAGGTCGGCTTTAGTGGCCGCACCCAATTCCCGCATCTGCACCTGTCGGTCCGCCACAACGGCGCTGTAGTCGATCCCTTTGCGCCGAATACCGATAGCTGCGCCGACAGCGAGTTATCCCTTTGGGCCAAAGATATCGCTTACCAACCATCAGCGATTCTGGATCTGGGGCTGTCCGACGCCGTGCCTGAATACGACGCGATCAAGCAGGGGCTGCCTGAGGCCGATATCGCCCGTAACGAACCGCTGGTTCTGTGGGGCTATGCCTACGGTGCGCAGCCCGGCGATGTGATGTCATTTCTGATCACGGGCCCCCATGGCGAGATTTTCCGCCATGACGTGACTGTAGATCGCCAGCAAGCGCAGTACTTCCGCGCAGGTGGCCTCAAGGCCCCAAAGGGAGGCTGGCCAACAGGGCGCTACACGGGCCTTGTCTCGGTCTCTCGGGACGGGCGGCTCGTTGATCGGCGTGTCACGCAAGCCGAAATCCACGGCTAGGCAAAAGGGTGCCCGCGTGGCGCCCTTTTGTTATCTCTCCGTAAACTTCAGTTCGATCCGGCGGTTCTGCGCACGGGCCTCGGCGGTATTTTCTGGGTTGATTGGCTGGAACTCCCCAAAGCCGTTGGCCGACAGGCGATTTGGCGGAATGCCCAGTTGATTCACCATGTAACGCACCACTGACAGCGCACGGGCTTGGCTGAGTTCCCAGTTATCTGCGAACTGACCGGAACCAGACAGCGGCACGTTGTCGGTGTGCCCATCCACACGCAAAATCCAGTCTATGCCCGCAGGAATATCGTCCGCCACGGTTTGCAGGATTTGAGCGACATTGCCGATTTGCTGACGCCCTTCGCCAGACAATGTGGCATCCCCCTGATCAAACAGAACCTCAGAAGAGAAGACAAAGCGATCCCCCTTGATCTGAACGCCCTCTTGGCTGCCAAGCAAATCACGCAGGCGGCCAAAGAAATCGGACCGATAGCGCGACAATTCTTCGGCTTCGGCGGCGAGACGCGCGGCCTCTTCGGCGAGACGGGCATTTTCGGCTTCTTCCAACTCGCGGCGACGGCGCTCTTCGGCAGCCGCGCGGGCCAGAGCCGCGTTCAGGTCCGACCCCAAGGATTGCAGCTGCACTTGCGCGGCGGCATCGCGCTCTTGGGCGTCGTCCAACAGGGACTGCAATTCTCCCAATTGGTTGCGCAGGGCCGAGAGCTGCTGGTTCAGCAGAGCGACTTTCCGTTCTGCCTCGACGGTTTGCGCCTCTTGGCCGGTCAGGGCATCCTGTGCGGCGGCCAAAATCGCATTACGCTGTTCGGCGGCACTGAGTTGGGTTTCAGCCTCTTCTTGGGCAGCGAGCGCGGCAGCCAACTGGGCCTGAAGATCGGCCGAGGCTTGCTCGGCCTCGGCAGCGCGGCTTTCTGCGGTTTCTGCGTCTGCTTGAGCCTCTGCTTGCAGCGCCAGTGCAGCCGCAAGCTGATCGTCCAAGGTAATGCCCTGTTGGCGCAGGCGTTCAAGCTCTGCTTCGGTGTCCTGACGCGCGGCCAAAGCAGCGGCCAGCTGATCCTCTAGGGACATCACGCGCTCTGCAGCCTCTTCCCCACCAGCTTGTGCGGCGAGTGCCGCCTGCAGACGTGCCTCAAGTTCCGCGCGGGCGGCGTCGCTATCTGCAGTTTCCACCGACAGCGCATCTAGCTCGTCTTTCAGCGCATCTCGCGCCAGAATGACTGTCGCCAACCGCTGATTTAGCTCGTCCTGCACAGCATTTGCGGCTGCGAGTTTGGTTAGCGTATCCTCTGCCTCTCGGCGCTGCTGCTCGAGCGCAAGGGTCATAGCCGTGAGTTCGGTATCAGCCTCTTCCAACCGCTTGCGCAGGGCGTCGGCAGCTTCGGCCTCGGTCAGGCGGGCAGCTTCGGCATCCGACAGCGCCTCCGCCTGCTCGGCGGCTTGTGCCTCAAGATCTTGCACCATCGCTTCGAGTGCGGCACGGCGCGCGGCGTCCAATTGCGCCGCCTCTGCCTGAGCATCCAGTTCTTCGCGTGCAGTCAACAAGGACGCATTCAGGCTGTCGCGCTCTGCCTCCAGATCAGACTGCTGCGACAGCAAAGAGGCCACCCGCGCCTCAAAGGCTGTGATCTGTTCTTGGGCGGCGTTCAGCTCGGCGGTACGCGCGTCAACCTGATCCTGCGTGGCGGACAGGGTTGCGGTCAGTTCGCCAACCTGCGTCTCAAGACCCGCTGCCTTGGTTTCGGCAAGCCCAAGCGCTTGGGAGAGGGCGGCAATCTCTGCGCCCAAGGCGCCGAGCTGCACCTCTTGATCCTGAATCTGGGTTTCCTGCCCCGTGATCTGTTCGCGCAGCACCGATTGGACGACCATAAAAATGGTCAGAACAAACATCAGCACCAGCAGCAAGCCGGTCATCGCATCGACGAAACCCGGCCAGATTGATCCCTGAAACCGTTGACCCGTTCTGCGAGACAGAGCCATGGCTTAGCCCTCGTCTCGGTTACGGCGGCCCATTGCACCTTCGGACGCGCCCAAACGCTGCACCGCGCGTGTCAGCGCGGCGATATCGGTCCGCAATTCGGACAGAGTCTCTTGGCGGCCGGAGTTCATATCCTCGAGCAGTTGCAGCATTTGCAGATCGATCGAGCGTAGACGCATACGCGCTTCGTCATCGGGCACGCCAGGCGCGCTGTTTTGCTGTTGGCCCTGTGCAATTGCCATATGCAATGCGTCCACCACCTGCTGCTGCCCGTTGGCAATCTGCTGCAAGCCATGGGACAAATCAGAGTTGTCGATCAGCGCCAGCTTTTCGCCCATGCGGTCAACGGCGCGCGTCAGGTGAGCCAAGTGTTCGTCCAAGGTGTTGCGCTGGTTGTCTGAACTGAGCAACGCACCCTGCATCTGCTCCATCTGGTCGGCCATCTGTTCGAGCACTTGCACCATCGCGCCTTGCTCTGGACTCGCGCCTTCGGTGTCGCCCACATACCCAAGCCGGGTGATCGAGGTCAGCCACTCTTCGAGTTCGCGGTAAAAGCGGTTCTGACCGTGGCCCGCAAAGAGTTCCAGCAATCCGACCACGAGAGAGCCCGCAAGACCCAAGAGCGAGCTGGAGAACGCAACGCCCATCCCGCCAAGCTGACTCTCAAGCCCTGTCATAAGGCGCGAGAACATCTCTGAACCGCTATCGCCTTCAGACGGCGCAAGACTACGGATCGTGTCCACAACCGCCGGCACTGTGGTCGCCAGACCGTAGAATGTCCCAAGCAGACCTAGGAAAATCAGCAGGTTCACGACATAGCGCGTGATCTCTCTCGCTTCGTCGATCCGTGTGGCCAAACTGTCCAAAATGGATTGCGCGGCGGTTGAGCTGATCTTCATCAGACGCCCGCGCGAGGACAGCAGTGCAGCCAAAGGTTTCAGCAGACGCGGAGGGCGAACGGATTGGTCAACTTGGTCAGCCGCAAAGGATTCGATCCATCGGACCGAGGCAATCAGCTGCCCTACCTGCACAAAGCAAGCCAGAACGCCAAATACAAAGACAAGTGCGATTGTGCCGTTCAGCCAAGGGTTCGCCACAAACAACGGGCGGACAACGCCATAAGCGAAAGAGGCCCCTGCTCCGGTCAGCCCCAAAGCCACAACCATTAAGAAAATCTGCCGGATCGGCTGCGAAAATTGCGGCTCGGACTCGCGGTTCATGCGTGATGCCCCCTGCCCCCAGAGTTAAAATTCGACATCACCATAGGGACTAAGTCACAAAGCGCAAAGGATTATCCGATGATCTCGCGCACGCGGTTTTCTAGCCAGTCCAGATCTGCATCGGAAATTCCCAACTCGCGCAATTGCAAAGCGGTATTGTAGAGATACTCCCAATTGGGGCCCATTTTGCCGCGCGCCCGCGCGATGATCTGCGCCTGTTCCTCTAGGGGGAGTCCTCCGCAGTATTGATCGTGATCTGGATCGATAATGTAAGTCACAGCTTCGACTGCACGGCCATCCTCTAGACGAACCGTTAGGTGACGCTCCAGATAGGCGGCGGTCACCAACTCTCTTTCGCGCAAATAGGACAGCGTTTCGTCTTCGGTTCCCGGCTCGACCCGCAGTGCCAGACCGTCACAGGTTGCGTCATTGTTAGCATCCAGCGCCAGTACCAGCCCCATCGCCTCGTGGCTGCCGCGGTGCGTCACCGACCGCATGCTAAAGGATCTATGGTACCCTTCGAGCGTCGCGAGCCGCTTTTCTGCAACTTGAAAACCCGGATTCCACAGAAGTGACCCATATCCGAATACCCACATGCTCATGAAGCTGGCCTCCCTTTTGCACCGTCTGTAAACAGACCATAGTAAATATGGAAGGGTGAGGCATGAAGCGCCTGATTGTGATGATCGTTCTTTTGGCCGGTGCGTGGTCAGGCTACTGGTTCTATGCCTCGGGTCAGAAGCGCGCAGCGATCGAAGATTGGTTCACCGAAAAACAGGAAGAGGGCTGGCAGGCGTCTTACGAGGATCTGTCGATTGCCGGTTTCCCTAACAGGGTTGATGCGACACTCGACAATCCAAGTGTCGAAAACCAAGATGGCTCGATCGCGTGGAATGCCCCTTTTTTGCAGCTGCTTTCGCTGGTCTATAATCCATCACATGTCATCGTGATCTGGCCCCAGACCCAGACCTTTGTCACACCCTATGGCACAGTTGCCCTGCGCAAAGAAGACCTCCGCGCCAGCGTTGTGTTCGACGGCGACGACGCGAGTTCGCTGAACCGATTTTCGCTGGTCGGTGAGGACATGGAAGCGCGGACCGAACGCGGCAGTTGGGAAGCGGCAGAGCTGCGATTGGCGGCGGAACGTCTGCCTGGCGCAGTGTCCGACTATCGCGTTGCCTTGGCGACAGCGGACATGACTGTGGATCTGCCCTTGATCGGCGCAGGCAGCCTGCCAAATCGGATCGAGAAACTAGACGTCGACACCCGCATCAGTTTTGAACACGCGTGGGACGCCAAGAGCCTGCTCTTTGATCGGCCGAAACCCACCTCGCTAGAGATTGTCGCTGCGGATATTGAGTGGGGCCCGGCGACGCTGACCGCAACGGGTCTGTTAGAGCTCGATGAGACTGGAACGCCCGAGGGCGAGATCGACTTTTCACTCAAAAATTGGGAAGAGATGATCGGTGACATTGCGAACTCTGGCGCGATGAGCCACCAGCAGGCCGAGTCGATGCGGATGATGATTGGCATGATGGCCAGCAGCAGCGGCGATCCGCGTGCGTTTGACGCCACGCTGACCTTCAGCGGCGGGATGATGCGCCTAGCGCAGCTACCGATCGGCCCTGCCCCGCGCTTCAGCCCGCACTAAGCCTTAGCGGCAGTACGAACCTGACCGGTAACGCGCTGTATCAAAATGAAAATGATCGCGATGGTACCGGTTCGCGTTCGGCCCCAAAGTCGTGCCAAAAGTGCCACAGGCTTTGGAATATGCAGCTTTTAGCACCTTGCCTTTTGACTTTTTGCTCCAGTCATTAAGCACGCTGATCTTTGTCCCGTCGCGCAGGGTAAAGCCGCCGATATCAACCGCGCGGCCACGACCATGCTCTGAGATCTTGGCACCCGGTTGGTTGTTGCGGGTCCGGCAGACGTAGTGGCCCATGACATCAATCTTGGCGACACCTCCGCCCATGGTCCCGACGGCAGGTGACAAACCGTTATCCACCCACTTTTTCAAAGCTTGGGCAGTGGTGCAGTCCATAGTCGACCGCTGGCTGAGCGCGACTCCGGAAATCGACTTAATCTTGACAGCGCCTTCGACGCCGCAACCAAACGTCGAGGCAAGGATCACACCAACGTCCTCGCCTTGAATTGCGGGATCACCACAGACCGACCCTTGCAAACGCTCCTGACGGCGCAAGATCGCTTTTTGCGTGATGGCGTGCGGGCGCGTGATAGGACGCAAAGCCTGAGGCAGCACAAAAGCCGCAGAGGCCACCCTGATCTCTTCTGCATCATGAGGATTGGGACTGGTCGCGGCAGGTTCCGACGCGGTTGGCACCGGCGGCCCTGCTTTGGACGCCTCGATCGCGGCCAGAACTTGGGCCGCGTGGCCCGAGGCAGGACGCGCTTTGGGGCGGAGCATGGGCGGTGTCAGAGCTTCGGTCGCGACAAGCACTGGTTTTGCCTCGTCCCCTGGGCGGGCCACAGGACGCAGGGACGTTTCCAGCGGGAACGCGGACACGGCGGTTGCACCCATCATCAAGGCGCAGACCAAACCGCGCATCATTTTGCAGCCTTTCCACGACCGAAATCGGGCGCATCAACATCTTGGCCAGCTTCTAGAATGCCACGGCGGATTGCGCGGGTTCGAGTGAAGTAAGCATGCAGCATATCGCCGTCTCCTGTGCGAATGGCTCGCTGAAGCGCGAAAAGCTCTTCGGTGAACCTGCCCAGAATTTCCAACGTCGCGTCCTTGTTCGTCAAGAAGACGTCGCGCCACATCGTCGGGTCACTGGCGGCAATCCGCGTAAAGTCGCGGAAACCCGCCGCCGAATACTTGATCACTTCGCTGTCGGTCACGCGGCGCAGGTCGTCCGCCACACCCACCATCGTGTAGGCAATCAGGTGCGGCGTGTGGCTGGTGACAGCCAGCACCAGATCGTGGTGCTCGGCATCCATTTCCTCGACGTTGGAGCCAATGCCTTCCCACAGCGCGCGCAGCTTCGCGACTGCTTCTGGGTCGGAATCCGCGACGGGCACGAGCAGGCACCAGCGGTTGTCAAACAGCTCAGCAAAGCCAGAGCGCGGGCCCGAATGCTCTGTCCCTGCCAACGGGTGGGCAGGCACAAAATGCACGGCCTCGGGCAGATGCGGGCCAACGGTGTCGATCACAGATTGCTTGACCGACCCAACATCACTGATCGTCGCACCCGGCTTCAGGTGCGGAGCAATTTCTGCGGCAACAGCGCCCATCGCACCCACAGGGACACAGAGCACTACCAGATCCGCGTCTTTGACAGCCTCGGCCGCGGTGTCACAAATGCGATCGCACAGGCCGATCTCGCGCGCGGTGTCACGGGTTTCCGCGGAACGAGCGTAGCCGGTGACTTCGCCCACCAGACCGCCACGTTTGATCGACCAGAACATCGAGGACGCGATCAGGCCAAGGCCGATCAGCGCCACACGGTCGTAGACTTGGGTCATGCACGGGCTCCTGCTTTGAACGCGCCAATGGCATGCGCCACGCGGCGGCAGGACGGCTCGTCGCCGACGGTGATCCGCAGGCAGTGCGGCAGGTTATAGCTGGCCACAGGTCGCACGATCAGACCTTGGGACTTCAGGTAGTCGTTGCAGGCTTCGGCCTCTTCCTGATCGTGGAAGCGGGCCAGAATAAAGTTGGTCATGGACGCGTCGGACTGCACACCAATGGCTGCCAGAGCCTCAGACAGCCAGACACGCAGGCGGGCGTTTTCGGCCAGCGACTTGTCGATATGCGCGGTGTCGGCCAACGCAGCTTTCGCTGCTTCCAAAGCGATTGTCGAGATGTTGAACGGCGCGCGCAGGCGGTTCAACACGTCGATCATGTCGCGCTGCGCATAGCCCCAGCCCACGCGCAAACCACCCAAGCCATACAGCTTGGAGAAGGTGCGGGTCATGATGACGTTGGGACGGGTGCGGGCCAGCTCGGCACCGCCATCATATTCTTCGACGAACTCCGCGTAGGCGCCATCCAGAACCAGAACGACGTGCGAGGGCAGCGAATCCGCCAAACGGGTGACCTCGGCTAGACCGATCATGGTGCTGGTCGGGTTGTTGGGGTTCGCGATAAAGACGATGCGGGTCGCATCCGTCACCGCCGCCAGAATGGCGTCAACGTCGGTCACGCGATCACACTCGGGCACCTCGACAGGCGTCGCGCCCGCGCCGAGAGCACAGATGCGGTACATGGCAAAGCCGTGCTGGGTGTAGATCACTTCGTCGCCCGGACCCGCGTATGCGTTGCAGATCATCTGCAGGATTTCGTCGGACCCGACACCTAGGATGATGTTGTCCGCCTCTAGCCCGTATTTGTCCGCCAGAGCAGCGCGCAGGGAATACCCGTCGATTTCGGGATAGCGATGCATCTGATGCGCCGCGACGCCTGCTGCCTTGACTGCTGCCTCGGACGGACCGAACGGGTTCTCGTTCGAGGACAGCTTGACCACATTGGAACCCGGCGCGCCGGACGCGCCGCCGACGTAGAGATCAATCTCCATAATGCCGGGCTGGGGGACGGGTTTGTTCATCTGGGCCTCCGTAACTCGGGCCCTGCATATAGCGCAGATGACGACTGGGGAAGAGCACTTTGATCCCATGGCCCCCGGAAAGTGGCCAGATGCCCACAAAAGCAAAGCGCCGCCCCATTGGGACGGCGCTTGTGGCCCAAAACCGGTCCTGAATCCAGGATTAGTTCTGTGCGTAGAATTCGATAACCAGGTTCGGTTCCATTACGACGGGGTAAGGAACGTCCGACAGGCCGGGCATACGAACGAAGGTTGCGGTCATCTTGCTGTGGTCGGCGTCGATGTAGTCAGGAACATCACGCTCTGCCAGCTGAACAGCTTCCAGCAGGACTACCAGTTGCTTCGACTTCTCACGAACCTCGATGACGTCGCCTTCTTTGACGCGGTACGAGGGGATGTTCACGCGCTTGCCGTTGACCAGAACGTGGCCGTGGTTCACGAACTGACGAGCCGCGAAGACGGTGGGAACGAACTTGGCGCGGTAAACAACTGCGTCCAGACGGCTTTCCAGCAGACCGATCAGGATCTCACCGGTGTCACCACGACGACGCTCTGCTTCACCGAAAATGCGGCGGAATTGCTTCTCGGTCATGTCGCCGTAGTAGCCTTTCAGCTTCTGCTTGGCGCGCAGCTGCAGACCGAAGTCCGACAGTTTGCCCTTGCGGCGCTGACCGTGCTGGCCGGGGCCATATTCACGACGGTTTACGGGCGACTTGGGGCGACCCCAAATGTTTTCGCCCATGCGGCGGTCAATTTTGTACTTGGCAGACGTGCGTTTGGTCACGGCTGATCTCCTTCGTTAAGTATGAAGGGCGTTGTCCTACTGGGTTTCCCCTGACAGGCATCCCCTTGCGGGGGCCACCAACACCAATGTGAGCCGCCCCTATATAGATCCGCACGGCAGAGTCAACAGCGCACCGCGCTTTTCTCAGGTCTCGTAGGCCAGAATTGCAGCTTCGGAGCGGGATAGCGGACGACGGGCAAATTCGCCATAGCGCATAGGGGCATCCCCGACCCAAGGCAGCAGCTGTTCCAGAGCCATCCGATCCCCCTGATCCAGTGCATCCATTGAGGCCGTGGCAGGATGGAAGCTCTCGCATTCAATCCCGTTGGCCCAGATCACCTCGTGGCGCCCTAGAAGGATGTGCACATAGGTGACCTCTTTCATATCGGGCGCGCAGATGATGGTTCGGTCGTTCACCAGATCACGGGCTTGCACCATCACCTCTGGTGTATTGAACAGAGCGCGGGCGGCATCCCCTTGCACTAGCAGGCGATGCTCGGGGGATACAATAAGGGTGTCGTCGGGACGGTCCTTGCCAAAGGCCGAGGCGTGGATGCGCACAGGTCGTAGATGAGGCATCGCAAACAAACGCGCCCCGCTCATCCGGCGGCTGCCAGTCCAGAGAACTTCTTGCGGGCCACTGTCGCGGGTCATGACAAAATCGCCGGGCTGCAAGGCCTCGACCAGACGTGGACCCATGGGGGTATCAATGCGCGTGCCTGCGCCAAAGCAGATGACCCCAGCCGGCCGCTCGTTCGAGGGACTGCTCAACGCCGAGCGGTCCGTCTCATCCAACGTCAGCTTGATCACCCAATAATCCTGATCGGGAAGCGGATGGTCACGATCAAAGCACAGCATCAGCTGGCCGGTGACTGTGCTGCGGATAATGCGCGCAGTGTGGCTGGATTTTCCGTCACTGACCGTAATGCTTTGATCCGCCATCAGCGGCGCACGTTCGGTGTGGGCTTGGCGCGCGCCCTCTCCGATCAGGCGCCCCGCCCGTCCAGCGGCACCACGGCGCAATTGGGCATCGCCCTCGGCTCCGGTGAGTTGCAGGACAGAGTGCGGGCCGTCGATCCGCGTTAGTTCACAGGTCCAGCGCCATACGACACCAACAGCCAAATCCGCCAAGGGGGCTGCGCGCACGCCCTCGATCAAGGTTTGCCCCCAATGCACTACATATGCGCCTGCAATCGCCATTTGCCTGCTTCCACTGCTAACTTGTTACCGCTCTGGCGGAGTGTCCGCCGAATGGGGCCCGTTCGGGCAGGCCCTCAGAATTTGTATTTCAGGTTGAAAGAGCCCAGCACTTGTCCGGTGTCTTGATTATCGAACTCTTTGCTCAGGTAGGTGACACCGAAGGTTGCCGAAGATTGGCGGCCTTCCCACTTGAGCCCGGCGCGGGCGCGGGCGCGCTCTTGGACCATGTCATAGGAGTCGCTGTCCGGAAGCATCGCGGAGTCGACCATGTAGCCAATGTCTGCGCCTGCAGTCAGGGTAAGTGCGCTCATCGTGCCGCGGATCGCGGTGTAGGTCTGACCCGTTGTATAATCGCGGATAATCAAATCGTCGGGGATCAGAGCGCCAAACTCGAAATCCGCCCCCACACGGGCAAAAGACTCGAGCCCTGCGTGGCCTTCGATGAACGGGATCACGCGCGACGCGTCACCTAATTCAAAGGTCCGCGCTGCCTCAATGTGGCCGTAACCAAAGACGTTGTCCTGAATCTGACCGGCGCGCACTTCGTCACTGGCATCGCTAGCGCCGATCCAGCGGTGGAAGTTGGCCTGAAACTCATCAAGCTTGGTCTGTGGTCCGATGACCTCAACACCGACGCCCATGTCAAAATCGGTGCGCGACAGCTGTTGATTGAAGTGCGAGTGCACCCCGAGACGCGCGACAGACGCATAAGGGCGATCCCCCTGCGCGGGCGCATCCAGATTGTCGGGCGCTGCGATTTCTGCACTGCCCCGCAGTTCAAGCGTGTCGAAATACTGCGACCCCAGCGAACCCTGCCAGTCGCGACCGAACATGACGCTGGCCTGCGTGGCACCCGTGCGCCAACGGTCACGGGCATCGCCGATAAAGTCGTTCGAAATCTGATAGCCAAAGCCCAAGAAACCGACATCTTGAGCATAGGAGGCGGGTGCCATCATAGTCAGGGCAATGGCTGCCCCAAAGATCGCGCGCATGGTGACCCTCGTTACTGTGCCCCCCCAGGCACTGCCGAAGCATAGCAAATCGAGAATTAATTTTTCCAGCACAGAACGCGATTTGGTTAGAAAATCAAACAAGACTAGCGGAAATGCCACACCCTATCGTTGTATCAAATAAAAAGGGCGCGATGAACGCGCCCCTTTGTTTCTTTGGGATTTTCTTAGGCTTCAGCCGCTTCGGCACGGCGTTCTCGGAAGAAGAACATGTAATACAGCACCGGAGCCGCCACGAGCGTCAGGATCGACGCAAAGCCCAGACCGCCCATGATCGTCACCGCCATTGAGGCAAAGAACGCGTCCGACAAAAGGGGAATCATCCCCAGAATCGTCGTGGCCGCCGCCAAGACCACAGGACGCAAACGCGAGGTCGAGGCATCCAGAACTGCTTGACGGAAAAGCACGCCCTCGGCGCGGACCAGATCGATTTCTTCGACCAGAACGATGCCGTTCTTGATGAGCATCCCCGACAAGCTGAGCAGACCCAAGAGTGCGGTAAAGCTAAAGGGCAGGCCCGTTCCCAACAGACCCAAAGCCACACCGTTCACCGCCATCGGCACCAAGAGCCAGATGATCAGCGGCTGGCGCAGACGTCCGAACAGCAAGATCGAGATCACGATCATGATTAGCAAGGACAGCGGCAACTGCTTGCCAAGGCTGCTTTGGGCTTCGGTCGAGTTCTCGTATTCCCCGCCCCATTCCAGCATGTAGCCGTCGGGCAGTTCCATCGCTTCGATATCCGCGCGGATGGCGTTGAACACCGCAGCAGCGTTGGCCCCATCGACCACACCGGCTTCGACCGTGATCGTAGGTAGACGGTCGCGACGCTGGATCAGAGTGTTCTGCGCCTCGTAATCGAAACCGTCGATCAACTGGAGCACAGGAATGTAAGCGTTTGCCGCACTGGAATAGACCAGCTGGTCGACCAGATCGGGTGCACCTTGGTCCGTCACCAGATCATTACGGACAACGATGGGAATCAGGCGATCATCCTCGCGGTATGTGCCCGCCTGAATGCCGTCGGTCGCCGTCAGGAAGGCCGAAGCTAGGTCTTCACGTGACACACCGACCGCTTGGGCGCGATCCTCGGCATAGATGGGTTTCAGAACCAATTCCCGTTCACGCCAGTCCGTGCGCAAGTCTTGCAACTGATCCGACGCCGCCAGCATCCGATCTGCCGCTTCGGCAGCCAATTCCCGCAGGATCACCGGATTGCTGCCGGAGAAGCGCGCGGCGATCGGCGCACCGCCACCAGGTCCAAAGGCCAGACGTTCTGTCCGAAATTCCCCCGCGACCAGCTGACTGCGGCCAAAGCTTTCTAGATCGGACCGCAGCTGGGGGATTTCGTCTAGGTTGTGGGTGCGGATGATCAGGTGACCGTAGGTCGGCAACGCCTCTTCTGGGGCGTAGGTCAACATGAAGCGGCTCGCGCCACCGCCAACGAACGTCGCTACCGAGACCACCTCTTCGCGGTCCTTCAGCCAATCCTCAAGGATGGTCATCTCATCGGCGGTTTGGTGAATACTTCCGCCCTGCGGCAACTTGTAATGCACGTAGAACAGCGGCGTGTTGGAGTCGGGGAAGAACTGCTGCTTTACCTGACCAAAGCCGATGTAACACATCACAGTCACAACCCCCAGCGCGGCCAGCACGGGCCAGCGCAACGTCAGCGCCAGATTCAGCGTGTTGCGATAGGCGCGGAAAATCGGGCCACTGTAGTTGCCATCTGCGTTCCCGTCGCCGACCTTGAAGAAGTAGTGCCCCAACAGCGGCGTTGCCGAAATGGCCAGCACCCACGACAGCAGCAGCGAAATACCGATGACCGCAAACAGCGAGAACAGGAATTCGCCCGTGGCATCTGGCGACAACCCGATCCCGGCAAAGGCCATGATCCCAATCACCGTCGCCCCAAGCAATGGGGTCTGGGTTTTGCTCGCCACATCTTCGGCCGCATCTCGGGCAGTCTTGCCCTGTGCCATGTCACCCTGCATCCCTTCGGCCACCACGATTGCGTTGTCCACCAGCATGCCCATCGCAATGATCAGAGCACCAAGCGAGATACGCTCCATCTCGATACCGAAGATCGCCATGAAGAAGACAGTGCCCACCACGGTCAACAGCAGGGTCGCCCCGACCACCACGGCAGCACGCCAGCCCATGAACAGCGCCAGAACGATCACCACAATCGCCACCGACATCGCAAGGTTCACGAGGAAGGCATTCGATGCTTCTTCAACAACAATGTGCTGCTGGTAAACGGGGTGAATCTCTACGCCCGCGGGCAAATCGCGCGTCAGAGTCCCAAGACGGTCATCAATGCGATGTCCAATATCCACGATGTTCTGGCCGGATTTGCCCGAGACACCCATGGTAAAGGCTTCTTGGCCGTTGAACCGGATGATCATGTCTGGATCGGACACGCGTTCACGTGTGACGGTCGCCAGATCGAGCAGATCGATAATTTCGCCCTGAACGCCGATGGTCAGGCGGGCAATCTCTTCGACGGTGTTAGAGCCTTGGGGGGCTTCGATGCGAATATCCTGCCCGTTCGAGGTCACGCTCCCCGCGCTCGCCACTGCGTTCGAATTCGCAATCGCCGTCGCAATCGCAGCGGGTGACACACCAAGGTTCCGAATGATTGCCATGTCTGGGGTCACATAGACCGCCTCTTCGGGCAGACCCTGCAGGTCCACATCCGCTACGCCATCAACGGTCAGCAATTCACGTCGCAAGAACTCTGCGATTTCGTGGGTTTCCGCGTCTGTGAAACCCGGTGTCTGGATCGCATAGAACACACCAAACACGTCGCCAAAACTGTCATTCACGTAGGGCGTGCCTGCGCCAGATGGCAAACTGCCCCGTGCGTCGTTCACACGTTTGCGCAGCTTATCCCAGATTTGGGGCAGCTCTGTGCCGTCGTAGATGCTTTCGATTTCGACATCGATGCGGCTGACACCTGGCTTATTGGACGAAGTGATGCTCTTCACCTCGGACATCTTCTGGATGGCGGATTCCAACGGTTCGGTCACCTCTCGGGCCACCTGATCCGCCGAAGCGCCGCTATACTGGGTGATCACCACCGCTTGCTTGATGGTAAAAGCGGGGTCTTCGAGGCGACCAATCGTAGCAAAGCCCCAAATCCCGCCAAGAAGGCAACCGATCATCAGGAGCCATGTAATCAGCGCCTTATCAATGGACGCGCGTGCAATAGACATGGATCACTCTCCGACGCGGGTAAAGCGGCGGACGGACTGCCCGTCCTGCAGTTGCGAGGCGCCGGTGCTAACGATTTCGGTGCCGTTTTCCAAACCATCCACCAGACGCACGCGCCCATCGAGGGCGATCTCGATCTCGATAGGCGTCGCGGTAACGGTGCCAGCTTCATCGAACACCATGACCATAGGATCGCCCGCAGCATCAAAGGTCAGCGCGGTTTCCGGCAGGAACACAGCCTCTTGAGCGGGCATTTCCGCGCGCGCCAAGACAGAAACAGACGCACCGGGATAGATTCCTGCGCCTGGGTTCTGCTCGAACGCCAGCGTCAAAGTATAGCTCTGGCCAAGCGCGCTGGTCTCTGCCTCGAACTCGCGTGAGACCAGCGGAAAGCGTTCGGATCCCCCCGGGAACTCCGCTTCGAAACTAACACTGCCATTTTGGCCTGCTTGCCGAAACAGCACTTCAGGGACGTCGATCTCGACACGCATTTCAGACACGTCATGCAGACGCACCACAGGCGTACCCGCCGACACCGTGGTAAAGTTCGCAATCTCGCGGCGGGCGACGAGCGCGTCAAACGGCGCGCGCAAGGTCGCGTGATCCAGATTGGCCTCTGCGTCTTGCAGGGCGATTTCCGCCAGTTGCACCTGCGTGCGTGCATCGCGGATGGACACTTCACTGACAGCAGCCCCACTCAGGGACTCCAGTCGGGACAAGTCCCGGCGCGCCTTGTCTAGGTTCACATCAGCCTGAGACCGCGCGCGCTCGTATGCGTCCAGATCAAGTTGGGCGATGACCTCGCCTTCGGGAATGACTTGACCTTCGGGAGCGGTCAGCACCTCGATCTGCCCGCCGACCTGAAACGCCAGATCAACGGTTTGCAGGGCAGTGACCTGTCCATAAAACCGGCGCTCGACCTGTTGCGGCTCGGACGTGACGGTCATCAATTTCACGGGTTTGGGCACCTCTTGGGCGACCAAAGGAGAGGCCAGAGGCGCGGTGAGCACCAGCGCGGCAAGGAGGGCATGTAGTCTGCGCATGGGGATCCTCTGCGGAATTGGGGTTCGGAGCCATTAAAACAGCCCAACGCGATTATGCCAGAAATTTTCTGAACTGATCGGTTTAGTTCTAACTTTACCCCCGAAAATGCAACAGTTCCGCACGACTATTTCGCATGCTGATTTGCACACACGACTCTTCGTGAATGCGTAGCACGTCAGCGGCGCGGGCGTTTCATGCGGTGGTCGGTCGCGCAAATAGCTCTGAAACCGTTTGCTTGCCCAACACACAGGCCTCGGGCAGAGATCGCCCCTCGGCCAACCCGCAAGCGATCGCGCTGGACAGCGTGCACCCGGTTCCCCGCCGCGCCCCACCAAAGCGCGGCCCGTCCAAAGTCTTCACCCCATGAGACATGACCAAATAATCTGTGGCAGACGGACCTTGTGCATGGCCCCCTTTGATCAACACAGCGCCTGCACCCCGGGCCATCAGCACCCGCGCTTGGATCTGCAGCTCAGGGCTGTGCTCGCCACACAACATGGCAAGACGAGCCAGTTCAGGCAGGTTCGGGGTCACCAGAGTGACCAGAGGCAGTAGTTTTGTAAGCAAGGTTTCAATGCCTTGGTCGTCCAGCAATGGGGCCCCAGATGACGCGGCCAGAACAGGATCAAGGACGATCGGCGCGCTGTGGCACCCCATTGCGTGGACGACCGTCTGAGCTCTCTGCGCATCACAAAGCATGCCGATCTTGACCGCGCTCGCCGGCACCATCTGTGCTTTTAGCGTCGCGCTTGACACCGGATGTACATCCATAACGCCCGCATCCGACTGGGCCGTGACGGCGGTCGCGGCGACTCTTGCCAGATGCCCCAGAGACTGGATGGTCTGAGCATCGCGCAGCACCCCTGCCCCGCAACTGGAATCTAGCCCGCCAATCGCCAAAACGACCGCCATGGGTTAAACGTCCCTCAGGGTGGTCAGCCATTCTTGGGTTCGTGCTTCGGGGCTATCGGCCAGCTGAATGTCTGTAACGACCGCCGCACTGTCCGCGCCCGCATGCAAAACGCCAACCGCCCGCTCTGGCGTGAGCCCACCAATCGCGACCAAAGGCGTCTGGCCAACGCGCGACTTCCACTCCCGCACACGATCAACGCCTTGGGGCGCCCATTTCATCTGCTTCAGAATGGTTGGGTAAACCGGACCGAGCGCGACGTAAGCGGGATCCAAAGCAAGCGCCCGCTCAAGTTCGTCATCGTCATGGGTCGACAGTCCATAGCGCACGCCTGCGCGGCGCAAGGCACCAAAGTCGGCGGCATCCATATCTTCTTGGCCCAGATGGACAAAGTCGAGGCCCAATTCCAAGGCCAACTCCCAATAATCATTCAAAATTAACTGTACCCCGTGCTTCGCGCAGCACTCACGCGCGTGGACGGTTTGGACTCGCAGATCGGCGGTGGCGGCATCCTTGACACGCAGTTGGACCAGTTTGACGCCCAAGGGAACCAGTCGCTCGAGCAGGTCTGCTGTGCCCGTGATCAGATAGAGCTTCTCCATCATGCCAACTCTGCCATCCCAAAGATCGGAGTCGAGGCCGCAGCCATATCTCGGGCTGGCATGAGCCCTGCATCATGGGCCAAGCGACCTGCCGAAACCGCCATGCCAAAGGCGCGAGCCATCGCAACGGGATCGACCGCCTTCGCCACAGCAGTGTTCAAAAGCACGGCGTCAAAACCCATCTCCATGGCCTGCGCGGCTTGGCTTGGCGCACCGATCCCCGCATCCACGACCAAGGGCACACCAGCGAAATGCGCACGCATCGTTTGCAGGGCGGCACTATTCCGAAGCCCTTGACCCGATCCGATCGGGGCGCCCCACGGCATCAACACCTGACACCCCGCGTCCAGAAGTTTTTCTCCGACGATCAGGTCCTCTGTTGTGTAAGGGAAGACCTCGAAACCGTCTGCACAGAGCACGCGCGCAGCCTCGACCAAGGCAAAGGGGTCTGGCTGCAGTGTGTCCGCGTGGCCGATGAGCTCGAGCTTGATCCAGTTGGTGCCAAAGACTTCGCGGGCCATGTGCGCTGTGGTGATGGCCTCTTTGGCGGTGTGGCATCCAGCCGTATTGGGCAGGATACGGCAGCCACTGCCTGCGATCAGATCGCGGAACGCAGCCCCCCCGCTGCCCTCGCGGCGCAAGCTGACGGTAATCACCTCTGTCCCACTGACCTCAATTGCTTTGGCCAGAACCGCCGGAGACGGGTATTGCGCAGTGCCCAACATCAGACGGCTGCCCAACTCTACGCCATAGAACATCGCTCAGCCCCCCTGCATTGGTGAGAGCACTTCGACGCGGATGCCCTCGGTCAGAGTCACCGTGTCGCGCGTGGCTTTTGGGACAAAGACGCCATCCACAGCAGTGGCCACGCAGGGGGCTTCAAAACCCTCAACCTCGACAAGCTCCGCTAGGGTGGAGGCGTTGGTTTCAGTCGGTTTGCCGTTCAGTTCAACTTGCATGCTTTATCTCATTGCTCAGCCTGTCCGCGAGGCTTTCGGCCAGATATGGCGACGTTAAGAATCCGTGTCGGTACATCCCGTTGACGTGGATGCGGCCACAGGTTTCGCGAATACAGGGAATGTTGTCAGGAAAACTCGGGCGCAGACCTGCGCCTGTCTCGATCACCTGCGCCTCGGCGAATGCTGGGTGCAGCGCATAAGCCGCAGACAGCATCTCTACCAAGGCACGGGCGGAGATGGGGCCCGCATCATCGCTTTCGATCATGGTTGCGCCAATCATATACAGGCCATCGCCGCGTGGGACGACGTAGCAAGGAAAGCGCGGGTGCAAGAGGCGAACGGTGCGGCTGAGGTGTACGTCAGGTGCACGCACCAAAAGCATCTCGCCCCGTACTGCGCGCAGGTCGGGCAGCTGGTCGCGGGCCGCAAGCCCTCGGCAATCGATGAGCTGACCCTTGGGCCTTTCCACCGTCACAACGCCCCGCTCTGCCAGCCGAGCGTGCAAACAGGACATGGCGGAGCGGGGGTCCATATGCGCCTCTTCGGGGAAGTAGAGCGCACGGGTGAACCTGCCCTGCAAATCTGCCTCGTACTCGGCGGGATCGACGGTGTGGTGCCCCCGCGTCGCACGGGAAAACCTGAGCAGCTCGGCTTGGTCGCGTGGCGGCGCAACGACCAAAGTCCCGCGCCACGCCACCCCTTCAAAACGGGCGCTCCACCAATCTGCAGCGTGTTTGCCCATGCGCGCGACTTCTGGCGGGGCGCTTTCGCCCTCGCACATGGGCGCGAGCATACCGCCCGCCCAGTGCGAAGCCGGAATTCCTCCGTCGTCGACCAGTTCCACAGGGAGCCCACGTTCGGACAGGGCTGTGGCCACGCACAGCCCCGTCACCCCTGCCCCAAGGACCGAATACATCACTCCGCATCCTCTTTGGCAGGCACATAGAGCTGCCCGCCCTCGCGGAATTTGGCGGCCATCGCCTCCATCCCTTCTGACTTTTGCGCCTCTGCGCGAATGTCATGGCTGATCCGCATAGAGCAGAACTTCGGCCCACACATGGAGCAGAAATGGGCGACCTTGTGCGCCTCTTTGGGCATGGTCTCGTCGTGGAAAGCGCGCGCGGTGTCCGGGTCCAGCGACAGGTTGAATTGATCCTCCCACCGGAATTCGAAACGCGCGCGACTGATCGCATCGTCGCGAAGCTGCGCGCCAGGGTGGCCTTTGGCCAAGTCCGCCGCGTGGGCCGCTAGTTTATAAGTGATCACGCCGGTTTTCACGTCATCTCGGTCTGGCAGACCAAGGTGCTCTTTGGGCGTCACGTAGCACAGCATCGCGGTCCCGAACCAGCCGATTATCGCCGCCCCGATGGCGCTCGTGATGTGGTCATAGCCCGGCGCGATGTCAGTGGTGAGCGGCCCAAGCGTGTAAAACGGAGCCTCGTCACAATGCTTTAGCTGCTTGTCCATGTTCGCTTTGATCTTGTGCATTGCCACATGGCCCGGGCCTTCGATCATGACCTGACAATCCTTGGCCCACGCGATCTTGGTCAACTCGCCCAAAGTCTCTAGCTCTGCAAACTGCGCCTGATCATTGGCATCAGCGACTGAGCCGGGACGCAAACCGTCGCCAAGGCTAAAGGACACGTCGTACTTGCGGCAGATATCGCAGATCTCTTCGAAATGCTCGTAGAGGAAGCTCTCGCGGTGATGGTGCAGACACCACTTGGCCATGATCGAGCCACCCCGACTGACGATCCCTGTCACGCGATCAACCGTCATCGGGATCATATGCAGGCGAACGCCTGCATGGATGGTAAAGTAATCGACACCCTGCTCGGCCTGCTCGATCAGCGTATCGCGATACACCTCCCATGTCAGGTCTTCGGCGATGCCATTCACCTTTTCCAGCGCCTGATACAGCGGGACGGTCCCAATCGGAACGGGGCTGTTGCGGATGATCCAGTCGCGGATGTTGTGGATATTCCGGCCCGTGGACAGGTCCATGACTGTGTCCGCGCCCCAGCGGATGGCCCAGACCATCTTTTCAACCTCTTCCTCCATGCTTGAGGTCACAGCCGAATTGCCGATGTTGGCGTTGATTTTCACAAGGAAGTTGCGTCCGATGATCATCGGTTCCAACTCGGGGTGGTTGATATTCGCGGGGATGATCGCACGGCCCGCAGCGATTTCCTGACGGACGAATTCGGGTGTCACCAGATCGGGGATCGAAGCGCCAAAATCCTCGCCATCACGCTCTTTGTCCCATGCCAGAGTCCGGCCCACATTTTCGCGGATCGCTACGTACTCCATCTCGGGGGTGACGATGCCCGCTTTGGCATAGGCCATCTGAGTGATGGCCCGGTCGCCGACCGCGCGCAGCGGGTCGCGCTGGTTGGGAAAGGCCGGGACCAGCCTGTTGCCTTCGGCATAGCCATTATCGGCGGCAGTCACGGCGCGGCCAGTATAGCTTTCGACGTCTCCGCAGGCCTGTTGCCATTCCCCACGCTGCACCGCGAGACCCTGTTGAATATCGGTTTGCACGGCAGGATCTGTGTACGGGCCAGAGCTGTCGTAAACCGCGACGGGCGGCTCGCCGCCGCCCACTTGGATGTGGCGCAGAGGCACGCGGATGTCATAGGTCTGGCCAGGAATGAACACCTTGGTGGCCGCGGGCATATTTCCCGTAGTGATGGTCGGTGTTGCGTTGTCTTTCATCTATGGTCTCCTCAAGACATTCTCGAAAAGACCCAAGCGAAACAGGTGGCAGAAAGGGGCCACGCAGGCCCCGCACGACACAGCGCGCGCAATAGGGCCGTCAGCGGCCCGAAAGGACCGCTCGCAAAGTTCAGCGAGAAACGGAGTGCCCTTCGGTCTTCCTACGCCAGTATCAACTGGGTCAGGTTCAAAGGGTCGCGTCACCGCAGGGTTTCCCCCGCTGTCAGCCTCTCAGTTCCCTAAGCGGAACTCCCCCGACGTGCGTGCACCATTGCGAACTCGCGCCTAGATGTCAATTCTTGTGATCCCAGTGGCGGCAACACCCTGCCAGCACCGACCATAGTCTTACTGACTCTGCGTATGCGGCTCGCCCATAGTGATCCGACCAGCGATTCAATCTTAGGGAGGAGAAAATCATGGCTTGGGCAAAACCCGTTTTGAAAGAGATCGAGTGCGGCATGGAAATCAACATGTACGGCCCCGACTCGGGCGACGACCACGGCGTTCTGTTCTAAGAACCCGAAGCGCGAGGCAGGCCTATGACACTTCGCGCACGAATCCTGGGGGCGGCAGCCGGTGGCGGTCTCCCCCAATGGAACTGCGGGTGCGAGAATTGCAATCTCGCACGGGCGGGGAAAATCCCCTCCCAGACACAGAGCTCGGTCGCGTTTAGCGGCAACGGCTCGGATTGGGCGATCCTGAACGCCTCTCCTGACATTCGTGACCAGATGGCGCGCACGCCGGAACTGCACCCGACGGCCCTGCGGGAATTGCCCCTGCGGTCGGTGATGGTGACCAACGGCGATATTGACCACGTGGCAGGGCTACTCATCCTGCGCGAACAGCAACCGTTCAAGCTGTTCGCCACGGCCGAAATCCACAGCGTGCTAGCCCAAAACCCCATCTTTGACGCCCTGCGCCACAACATCGTGCTGCGCGAGGAAATCGCCCTAAACCAACCGTTCGAACTGGCCCTTGACCTGACCGCGACCCTGTTCGCGGTTCCGGGCAAGGTGCCACTGTATATGGAAGGCGAGGTCGTACAGACCGACCTCGAGGGCGAACAAACCGTCGGCGTTCACCTGCAAGCGGGCGGCAAGGATGCCTATTACATCCCCGGCTGCGCGCTGGTGAAAGATGATCTAGCGGATCGTTTGCGCGGCGCGGATATGGTGATGTTCGACGGCACCCTCTGGCAGGACAACGAGATGATCGACATGGGCCTGTCGCAAAAGACAGGGCAGCGCATGGGCCATATCTCGATGTCAGGGCCTGATGGGTCGATGGCCGCGTTTGCCGATCTGGGTGTCCTTCGCAAAGTCTATGTCCACATGAACAACAGCAACCCAGTCCTGCGCCCCGAAAGCGCCGAGCGCGCCGAAGCCGAAGCAAACGGCTGGACCATCGGGCAGGACGGGATGGAGATCACCCTATGACCGCCAGCCGCGAGGAATTCGAAGCCCGCCTGCGCCAGATCGGTGCCGACCGCTATCACGACAAGCACCCCTTTCATCACATGCTGCACGGCGGGGAATGCACCCCTGCGCAGGTGCGCGCTTGGGTGATCAACCGCTTTTACTATCAGGCCAGCATCCCGATGAAGGACGCCGCCTTTATGTCCCGCGTCGAAGACCCCGCCCTGCGCCGCGAATGGCGCAGCCGGATCGAGGATCACGACGGCCATGGCGAGAACGAGGGCGGCATCGAACGCTGGCTGCGTCTAGCCGATGCCGTGGGTCTGGACCGCGACTATGTGGCCAGCAAGCAGGGCGTGCTGCCCGCCACCAAATTCGCTGTTGATGCTTATGTGCGCTTTGTCCGCGAAAAGCCGTTGCTTGAGGCTGTGGCAGCATCGCTAACCGAACTGTTTGCGCCGAAAATCCACGCAGACCGGATCAAGGGTCTGCTGGCGAACTATGACTTCGCCAACGATCGCAGCATGTCCTACTTCCAGCGCCGTTTGAACGAGGCCCCCAAGGACGTCGCGTTCGGCCTGAAATACGTGCTGGATAACGCGGACACGCAGGAAAAGCAGGACGCCGCCGCCGCTGCGCTCGAGTTCAAAACCGACGTGCTGTGGTCCCAGCTCGATGCGCTGTATTCGGCGTATGTCGCGCCCGGCCGCATCCCGCCCGGCGGCTGGCAGCCCGGGACCTATGAGTTGGCCCTGCGAGCCACGGCATGATCGCGCCCAATGCTGTTCCCTATTTGCCGCGCGGTGTGCGTCTGCACCGCGACCACGTGCGTGACCGTTGGGTGCTGCTGGCGCCCGAGCGGACGATCAGCCTTGATATGATCGGCCACGCGATCATCACCGAACTGGACGGCTCTAGCGGGCTTGCGCTGATCGTGGACCGGCTGGCCGCGAAATATGATGCCCCCGCCGACCAGATCGCAGGCGACGTGCAACAGTTCCTCGGCCAACTGGCCGAGCGCCGCTTTCTGGAGGTGCGCGCATGAAGGTTCCCGCCCCTCTGGCCATGCTGGCCGAGCTGACCCACCGCTGTCCCCTGTCCTGCCCCTATTGCTCGAACCCTGTCGAACTGGCGGCACGTTCGGGCGAATTGACGACCGAAGAATGGCTTTCGACGTTCAAGCAGGCCGCCGATATGGGTGTCCTGCAACTGCACTTGTCTGGCGGCGAACCGGCCACGCGGCGCGACCTGACAGAACTGGTCAAGGGCGCGCGGGATGCGGGGCTGTACACGAACCTGATCACCTCGGGCATCGGTCTGACCGAAAAGCGGATGCACGAGTTGGACGCGGCGGGGCTGGATCACATCCAGCTGTCGCTTCAGGGAACCGACGCCGAGATGGCCGACCGCATCGGCGGCTATCGGGGTGGGTATGACCGCAAAATGCAGGTGGCTGGCTGGATCAAGGACATTGGCTTCCCCCTGACCCTGAACGCCGTTCTGCACCGCCAGAACCTGCACCAACTTCCCCGTGCGCTGGAAATGGCCGTGGAAATGGGCGCCCGCCGGATCGAGGTCGCCATCGTTCAGTTCTACGGTTGGGCGATGCTGAATCGCAACGTGCTGATGCCCACCCGTGAACAAGCCAAAGAGGCCGAGCGCATCGTTGCGCAGGCGCGCGAGGATCTAAAGGGAACGCTGGTCATCGACTTTGTCCCCGCCGATTACCACAGCGACTACCCCAAGCGCTGCATGGGCGGCTGGGGTACCACGGGCCTGAACATCGCGCCGGACGGACAGGTTCTACCCTGCCACGCGGCGCAGACGATCAAGCACCTGAACTTCGAGAATGTGCGCGATAAACCCTTGGCCGACATCTGGTACCAGAGCGATGCTTTCAACAGCTATCGCGGCACCGATTTCCTGCCCGAACCCTGCCAGAGCTGCGATCGCAAGAAGATCGATTTTGGCGGCTGTCGGTGTCAGGCGCTGGCCGTGGCAGGAGATGCGAACGCGACCGATCCGGTCTGCATTAAGTCGCCCCACAACGATAAAATGCGCGCTTTGGCCGATGGTTTTTCAGCCGAAGAAACCACCGAAATCACTTACCGCACCGCGGCAGGCTAACGGAACAGGGCGGCCCGAGAGCCGCCCCTATTGTATCACCAGAAAGGTCGGATGTCATCGACGCGGCGGTAATATTCCCCGTGCGACAATTCTGACCCGCACTCCGATTTGGTAAAGGCGAAGTGCATCTCTTGCAGCGCTTCGGCACCACCGCTCATCACGTAGAAGTCTGGACCCGCCAGCGGACCGCTTCCGCAATGATCGCCAGTTGGCACCAGACCACGGCTGACGTCCGTAACGACGACCGTCCCGTAGCCTTGGGCGCCGCCATTCTGCAGGCTGTCATACACCTCGAACACAAGCCCTTGCGCACCTTCGGAGGTGTGAACCATGCGGCCCAACGCATCCTCAGCTGTCTGCGCCACGGCATGGGCTGCACCTTCGAAGGTGTTATAGCTCTGACCAGGCTCCAGAACGTAGAGGTCCAGATCAACCGGCTGTTCCCATGCGAGAACGACGCGAATGGTGCGGTTCGCCTCTGGCCAGGTGACCTCTTGCTCGGCGCCGTCAGCCATTTGAATCACAGCGGTCTCACTCAGCAAAGGCAGGTTGATCTGCGCCATGCCATCGGCGCCCGCGATCCCGTCAAAGGCATGGTCGCGGTAGGTCAAGGTCACCACTTCGCCTTCGTTGCAGCCGCTGAAGCCTGCGGTCAGAATGCCATCCACCACCGCACCGTCAAAGGCATTGCCACAGCCGCTCTGCGGGACAGCGGGGGCAGTAGGCGCAGCCTCTTCAACCGGCATCGCGGCTTCGATGACCTGCTCGCTGCAAGGCAATTCCCGCGGGACCAGACCGACAGAGACCGGCTGAAAACCAACCATCATCTTGACCGCCTTGAAGACACGCCCACAGGGCAGGTCCGCGCGCAATGTCCTGTCGATCACGTTGAACTCCGGCTTCAGAATAGCGCCATCGCGATCGGTCAGCGACAAACGCACCTGATCCGCACAGATCGGCGCGACCACCAAAGCCGTGCCTGTGTCAGTTTCTACCAGTTCGACCGTGCGCGGGTCGTCGCAGGCTGGCATGACCGGCGCAGGGTTTTCATCCGCCACAGGGATGGGCGCAGGCGTTGGCGCTTGGGCGACGGCTTTCTGATCCAGTTTGGGGGCATCAAACCCCTTGGGAAGGGCCAAACCGGCCCCTCCTTCGGTTTCGGGGGCTGCCGGGGCGACAGCCGCTTTAGGCAGCTCGGATGGCGCTTCGATCCGGACGGCTTGGCGCACCTCAGCGGCGGCCGCAGCCTCTGCCGTGGTCTCAGCAAGGACCGGCTGCATCGTCGCGCACAACACCGCGACGCCGAGTGTTTTAAACAGAATACGCATTACACTCCCCTTTTTATCAATCAACGCGACGCCCAAACTTCGACGCGGCGGTTGCGGTCGTAGCCAGTCTCGTCGTTGCATGCGACGGGTGCATCTTCGCCGACCGCCATGACCTTGATGTCGACATCGCGTCCGAGTTCGGCGCGCAGTTGGTCAGCCAAAGCCTGCGCCCGATTACGCGAAATTTCGAGGTTCAGCTCATACCCACCGGTGTTGTCGGCAAACCCTGCAAAGACCAGCTTGCGGTCTGCATTTTCGGGCTGGTTCATCCACTCAACCAGACGGCCCATGTCATCCACAGAGCGCGCATCCAAATCCGAAGAACCGGTGACGAAGTGGAACGTGGCGCTAAGGCGATCCATGTCACGGACAGTCAAAACGTAGTCACGGACAACCGGACCGTTCTGGTGTGGCATGAACTGGATGTTGGCCAGCGCATCGACCGCTTCCCAGCCGGAGCGCACGCCTAGGTTCAGGTCAACAAAGCCATGCTTTTCCAACTGCTCTTGGCCTTCGCCAACAACAAAGTCGGTGAACGCTTCGACATCCGCCGGATCGGCGCTGGCGTTCTTGTACATATAGAGACGGCGGCTCAGCGGGTACTCTTCGGTTTTTACCGAGAAGGCGGTGGGGCTGTGGATCGCATCGCACACCTTGAGCGGCAGCGCCTTGGCATTGCGCACATAGGACAGACCGGTGAAGCCAATCGCTCCGGGCTCTGCGCGGACCGCATCCGACAGGTTGGCGTTGGACTCGAATTCCTTGGCTGACGAGATCAGCGGCAAGTCGTTCATCACCAGCGAGTCAAAGGTGTCAAAAGTGCCCGACTTGTCATCTCGCGCATGCACCACGATGGGCATGTCGGGCCCGCCGATCTGGATCCAGTTGGTCACGATACCGGCAAAAATATCGCGGACCTGCTCGATGCTCAGCTCGCGGACAGGGTTGTCGGGGTGCACGATGATCGCCACGCCATCAAGGCCGACCACGATCTCGCCATTGGCGCCTTCGGCCAGCGGGTCGGAGTAGCCTGCGACCTGCAGGTCGTTGCGCTCTTCGTCCTTAATCCGGCGCGAGGCCATCGCGATGTCCGCCTCGCCTTGTAGCATGGCGCGGAAGCCGGTGGAGCTGCCGTGCGCGGCCAGAGTGATTTCACTCACACCGCCGGGGAGTTCGCCCTCGATTTCGACTGAACGCTCGTTCTCGTCACCCAGAACCCATGCGCCCATGGATGCGCCTTCTTGGGCGACCCACGCCTCAAGCAGCGCCGGAGCCAACTGCGCCCCGATGGTGTTCGAGCCGTGCAGACGCAGAGCGGTGGGCTGAATGCTGGCCACGACGTCGGCCTCGACCACTGCCTCGGCCACATCTTCTGCAACGACCTCGGCAACGTCTTGCGCCTCGGCCTCGGCGGCGGGTGCCTCGGCAACGACCAGATCTTCGGGGCAGCCATCGGCGGGGCAGATATCGGCGATAATGCTGCGGGGATACGTGATCGGCCCGTATTGGGTGTTCACGTCATAGCGGCCCGGTGCCACCTCTAGGACCATGCCTTTTTGGCGCGAACCATCATGCAGCTTAAGGGTCGCTTCGACCGCTGATTTCAGGCGATAGTCAGTGGCGCTTGCGGGCAGCAGATCCACATCAATCCGGTCCTTGAGCAGCTCTGCAAGCTCGCCGCTGTCGCGGGCCTCGGCCAACGCCGCGTTGAATGCCTCAATGGTCGCCGCTGCGTTCGGCATGTCAAAGGGCAACATCAGGTGAAGGGTGCGACGTGCCAGATCAAAAGAGCTTTCGCGGATCGACGAAACATCAAAATCGGCAAAGTTCAAAACAAAAGCCGCTTCGCTCTGATCCGAGAGAACCGCGAAGACGTCACCATTCGACAGCATCTGGAAGCAGCCGTTCATGTCATCTGCAGTCACGCGTGCAAAATCGCCCGCATCCACGCGCAGTTGGAGCGAGGTCGCCAGATTGTAACCCGCTGGATAGCACAGATCCTGACCGCTCAGGTCATCCAAAGAACTCAGTCGGTTGTCCCGCGCATACAGGCGCTCGCCCACGGCGAGCACCGCGTCGGTGTACAAGAACCCCAGCGATCGGCTCAGAGTATAGTAATAGGGGAAGGCGCCAGCGTAGGTGCCATCGCGTGCACCACCCTCTGCGTCAGACCAGGTCGGCGCGAAAGTGATGTCTGCGGCGATGCCTGCCTTGTCGAGGATGTGTTTGAAAGCCAGCGTCCCCACGCCGCCATCGGGCAGCTCACTTCCCGAAATCAGGCCGTACGGCTCGCTGGTCGCAAAAGTCATGCTGTCCTGTGCCACAGCGGCGGTCGACGTGAGCAACGCAAACACAACCGAGCACGAGACACCCGAAGCGAAGGTCTTAAACATCAAAAATCCCTTGATACCCTTACGCCAGAAGGCCCGCGCAAATGACAAAGCTCCGCAAGCACGATGCAATCAAAGATTGCAACGCGGCAGCCCATAGCCCTGTGATTTCGTCGGAACGCCCCCCAGCTAATCCCAATAATTCATTACAGTTATGTGACAGAAAATGATGAATTTCCGCAGCCAAAGCATGGCGACAGATTCTTTCTTTGCAACCTTAAAGTGCAACACATCTCAAATTTCGGTGAGTAGATGAGCGTTTTGAAAACCTGTAGTTGCGTGGACGTCGCCCTAAACGCCCACGCTCAAATAGAAATTTAAGAATATGGTTTTTGCGAGTTTCCTCGGGCAACTGATCCTTGCGACAATTATACAACTCAGCTTGCCAATGGCGCCGCCCCAGAAACGCAAAAGCGCCCGACCTTTCGGCGGGCGCTTTGCTATTCTTGGTGAATCAGGGGACTTAGGCCAGAGCCAAAACCGGCTTGGACGAGATAGTCTGTTTCACATCATCTTCCGAGATGTTGTCGATCTGCGAAATCGCGACGCTGACTTGGTTCAGACCCTCGGACTGCTGTTTGGCGTTTTCGGCGATACCGTTCATCAGATCGGCGAGTTCGGACACAGCGTTCAGGATCTGGTTCAAGGATTCACCGGTTTCAGACACCAGTTCCACACCTTCGGAAACCTGCTCCGAAGAGGTTGTCACCAAATTGCGGATCTGCTGGCTGGCATCGGCCGAGCGCTGCGCAAGCTTACGGACTTCCTGAGCGACCACAGCAAAGCCGCGGCCTGCTTCGCCTGCGCGAGCGGATTCGACCGCAGCGTTCAGCGCCAGAAGGTCGGTCTGACGGGCGATTTCGTCGATCACAGTGATGATGGTGTCGATCTGCGAGGACGATGTTTTGATTGCGTCCATAGCGTCCATAGCGCGGTGCACGACGGCGCCAGAACCTTCGGCATAAGAGCGTGTTTGTTCAACAACCACACGTGCGTTGCTGGCGGTCTCGGCAGCGGCACTGGCAGCGGCCGAAATCTCTTCGACGGCGACGGCAGCTTTCTGGCCTTCCTTACGGGTGCGGGCGGCGACTTCGAGTGCCTGCTCGCGGGTGGCTTCGGCTTCGACCTGCGCTTCTTCGGCGGCAGCAGCGGATTTGCTGAGTTCGGCGCGGCCAGAGATGATCTGCGCTTCGGCTTGCTGCGAACGGATCATCGACCACAGCAGGATCGCGGCCTCGAACAGGACGATCACAGCGTGGAAAACGACGCGGCCCAGAACATCGAACAGAGCGAGGCTGGGGAACACCAACGAGGGCGCCAGCAGACCAAAAGCAAGGTGGTGTACTGCGGTCACGGCCACACCAGCCAGCAATGCAGGAACGCTGCCCATGGTCGCAATGATCGCGAGCACGGCAAAGAACATCATGTGGCTGTCCAGCTGCCACGGATGGCCTGCAAATGCAGAGGTAAAGGCCACACACTGGCCGATCAGAACGACGGACAGAACGATGGCTTGGGACTTCTCGGCCACACGACTCGACGCGTACGCAACGGCGAGCAAGGCCAGGGCCGCGATCAGCTCAGCGACGAGGTTGCCACCGACGAGAAATGCAGAGAGGGGCGCGATAGGCGTCATGCCCATAGCGACCTTGCGGGTCAGTGCGATCGCGCTCGCCTTCGTGGAAGTGATGTCTTCAGTACTCATTGAGGTGTTTCCGTTGCGCAGAGGAATGGAACGTTTCGGGGATCGAGCAAAAACCAAGCGCCTGCATCTTTGAACGCATCCGGTGTCGCATCAGTGGCGACAACTGCAAGCGGGGCGTTGGCCGGACCAACGACTGAACCACCGGCAGCGGTGACAATCGCCTCTGGGCCGCCATGCCACGGAGGGGCAACCACAAGGATCAGGTCCGCGTCATCCGGCACTGACGCCACAGCAACGCTTGCCAGTTCCGCAACAAGGATGGCACTCATTCCAACAGCAATCAGGGGCGCAGGGTGAAGGTTTCGCATTTAGCCTGTTTACTGCACGCATCAAGGCGATCAATCGGGTCCAAACTTATGCGTCGCGGCTTCATCCAATCGGGTTAACGCCAACTGACCAAGTTGCTGTTTCCCTATCCCCATTCGGTCCTCACCCACTGATATTAAAAGAAAAACAGGCGCCAAATGGCACCTGATCTAACGTTTCAATTCTGTGAAGCCCTAGTTTCGGGGCATATCCTTGGCCCGCGCCAGCCGCTTTTGCGCCGCGATGCGCATGGGGGCATTGGGCGCACCGTAACCTGCGTAACCATTTCGGCGCTCCAACACTTCGACAAAGAGCCCGCCGGGAATCGCCTGACTGTAGACCTGGAAGAACTCCCCTTGGTCGTCGCGGTCGTACAGGATGTTCAGCTTCTTCATGGTGGCCAGCTGATCCGGGTCAATGTCAAAGCGCGCAGCGAGATCATCGTAGTAGTTCCCCGAAATCGGCAAAGTCGCAAATCCGCGATCCGCCAGCCTCTGCGCGGTTTCAAAGATGTCGTCAGTCGCCAGCGCGATGTGCTGAACCGGCGCGCCAAAGCTGTCCGCCAAAAATGCGCCTGCCAGCGTCCGGTGGGTTTCCGCGCCGTTCAGGGTGATACGAAACTTGCCCGACTTCGCCTCCATCGCGCGAGAGCGGACCAGACCGTCAGGGTCGGTCACGTCGAACATGGGCGACTGCTTCATGTCGAAGAGCGAGGTGTAGAACAGCGACCAAGACAGCATATCGTCATAGGTCATTGTCTGCGCCACATGGTCGACGTGCTTGAGGCCCACGCCGATGGTGTCAGCTTCGACAGGCGAGAATTCCTGCTGCCAAACAGGCGCCAGCTTGTCCGACTGATCAAGGAAATGCAGCAGGCTGCCCCCCAGACCCCGGATCACCGGAATGTCGATCTGCCCCTCGGACAGGGGCTGCGAGAACATGGTCGCCCCCAGCGCCTTGGCGCGGGTGACAGTGTCCGCCGCCGATCCGACATCCAGACCGAAATCGCATACACAGGTGCCGTGCATGTTGTAGGCCGATCCCGCGAAGTCATGCGGCTGTTCATTGATGATCACGCGGATATCACCCTGCTGCCAAAGCGCGACCTTCTTGTCTACGTGCTGGCCAGTCTTGGCAAATCCCAGAACTTCCAGTTGCTTGCGCAGTTTATCGGCGTCATCGCCGCGCGAGGCGAATTCGATAAAGGAAGTGCCGTTGACCTCGACCTTGGGCGGGAGGTTCGGCAAGGGCATTGCGACTTCGGGCTCTTGGCGGCGCACGTTGTCCATCAGGTTGATCAGCGAACGATAGCCATCGCGGGCCACAGTCTTTGCGTTGCCCTGCCGGAATTGGTCGTTGAAGATTTCCAGACTGACGGGGCCGTTGTAACCGGTCGCCACGACGGCGCGCATAAAGTCGGTGATGGCCAGATCGCCCTCGCCCGGCATGTTGCGGAAGTGGCGGGACCAGTACAGCAGGTCCATCTCGATCATCGGCGCATCTGCCAGCTGGACAAAGAAGATCTTGTCCCCGGGGATGCGCCGGATGGTATTCGGGTCGATCTTGCGGCCCAAAGTGTGGAAGCTGTCTACAATGAGGCCGATGTTCGGGTGATCTGCACGGCGCACGATTTCCCACGCATCGCGGTGATCGTTCACGTGGGTGCCCCACGCCAAAGCCTCGTAGCCGACGCGGATGCCGCGCTTGGCCGCGCGCTCCCCAAGTTCAGTGAAATCCTCGGCGGCGCGGTCGATGCCGCCCAACGCCTGCGGATGCACCGACGAGCAGAAAAGCACTAGATCGGTGCCCAGTTCCTGCATCAGATCGAATTTACGCTCGGCGCGATCAAAGGCCTTGGTGCGCAGGGCACCGGGCAGACCTTCGAAATCGCGGAAGGGTTGGAACAGCGCAATTTCCAGCCCGTGGTCGCGGACAATGCGCCCCACATCGCGCGGGGTGCCTTCGTCCGCGATAAAGTCCTGTTCGAAAATCTCGATCGCCGAGAAGCCTGCGGCGGCGATTGCTTCGAGCTTTTCGCGCAGGTTGCCAGAGACCGATACAGTGGCGATCGAGGTCTTCATTAGTAGGTCCTTTCGGTCATCAGTTCCGCGCGCAGCGCAGGTTCATCCAGAGGGGCGCCGCAGAAAAACTTCCACGCGTGAACCCCTTGGAAGAAGAACAGTTCCCACCCCGATATGATGTCGAGGCCGTTGGCCTTGGCGTCGGTTAAGAACTGAGTGTCCGGCGGGGTGTAGACCGCGTCAAACGCCCAAGCCGCACCAGCCATAGCCCATTCCGCCAGCGGAGTGCCGTCATAGCCGACCATGCCCACTGGGGTGCAGTTCACGATGCCCTGCGCGCCATCAGCCATAGCCTCGGCGTTTGAGCCGCAGATCACTGTCACCTCGGGCGCGGTTTTGCGGACATCGGCCGCCAGCGCCTCGGCCTTGGGCATATCGCGGTCGACCAGACGCAGTTCGGTGCAGCCCAGACCCACCAGACCAAAGGCAATCGCCCGCCCTACTCCGCCCGTGCCGATCATCAGGACCGCACCAGGGGCACGATCCCCCCGCACATTCCGATAGGCCGACATGAAGCCCGAGTAATCGGTGTTGTGGCCTTTGGGGGTGCCCTCGCCAAAGATCACGGTGTTGACCGCGCCGATGCCACGCACCAGCGGATCGTCCACTTGCAGGAACTTGGTCACGTATTCCTTGTAGGGATAGGTGACGTTGATCCCGCGGTAGCCGTTGTCTTTGGCGAACTGGAACACACCGTCAAAGTCCTGCTCCATCTCGCGGGGGACCAGACGCAGATAGCTGACGTCCATCCCGTTTTGCTCGCCCGCAATCTTGTGCAGCAGGGGCGAGCGCGAGGCGGCGATATTGTCACCGATCAGGCCTAGTTGAAGTGTGACGGGCAGGTCTTGCATTACGATGCACTCCGGTTGCTACGGCCAAAGATCAAAGCTTTGCCCTTGGTCCACAGCGGGGTTTGCGACACGAAAATCAGCACCACGGCGACGAACAGAACGGTCGAGAGCGGGCTGGAGAAAAGGCCACCAAAGAAGCGTCCCAGATCTTCGCGCTCGGAAATGATCGCACGGCGCCAGTTATCGTCCAAGAGGCGGCTGAGGATCACACCCAGAATGACCGGCCCCAAGGGGTAGCCGTAGTGGCGCATAAAGTAGCCGAACACACCAAAGCCAAGCATCCAGTAGACGTCGGTGATCGAGTTGTTCACCGCATAGGCGCCGACGATGGACAAGAGCATGATCAGGGGGATCAGAAACGCGCGAGGGATTTCCACGATCTTGGTGAACAGCTTGATGCCTGTCAGGCCGAACAGCAGGATAAAGAAGTTTGCGGTGATCAGCGCGCCCACGATGAACCAGAACATGTGCGGCTGGTCGATCATCAGCATCGGACCGGGGTTCAGACCGTGGATATAGAGCGCACCGATCATAATCGCAGTAACCGCATCACCGGGGATACCAAGGGTCATCATCGGAATGAATGCACCGCCCACCGCCGCGTTGTTGGCAGTTTCAGGGGCGACAAGACCTTCGATTGCACCGTCGCCGAATTCACGCTCGGGGTTCTTGGTCACACGCTTGGCGTGATCATAGGCCATCAGCGCAGCGATATCGCCGCCTGTCCCCGGCAAAGCGCCAATGATGACACCAATAGAAGACGTTTGAACCGATAGCGGCAGATGCTTCTTGATGGTGCTAAAGGACGGAACGATGCGGTCGATCTTTTGCCGCACAGCGGGCATGTCAATGTGATGCAGCTGAAGCAGCGCCTCTGACACACCGAACATACCGATCATCACGGCAATGAACGAAATGCCTTGGGTCAGCAGCGGGATGTCAAAGGTGAAACGCTCGGTAAAGGTTAGCGGGTCCATGCCCACCGCACCGATGCCAATTCCCAAAGCCCCTGCGAAAATTCCCTTGATCAGCGAGCCGGACGACAGTGACCCCACGAGCAGAATGCCCAGAACCGCCAGCAGCATGTAGTCCCGCGGCTGAAAGGTCAGCGCGAACTTCGAAACAAATGGCGCGGCCAGTGCCAACACACCGATCCCGATAAAGCCGCCAAAGAACGACATCACGGTGGTCACTCCGATGGCGGTCCCTGCCTCGCCCCGCTTGGCCATGGGATAGCCATCCATCGCGGTGGCAATCGCCGACGGCGCACCGGGAATATTGAGCAGGATCGCCGTCCGCGAGCCGCCATAGACGCCGCCCATGTAGATACCGATCATCAGAGAGATCGCAGGCAGAACATCCCAAGAAAAGGTGAACGAAATCAGGATCGACACCGCCATCGTCACCGAAAGACCGGGAATGGCACCGACATAAACGCCGGCAAAGGTGCCCAAACCCACCAGCAACAGCAGCTGCGGGTTTGTAAAGATCATCAGCATATCCATCAGGGCGCTCATGCGTCACCTCCTGCAGAAAATAGGTCGCGGAAGTACTGGATGAACTCTGCCTCGGGCACGATGCCTGCAGGCAAGAGCACTGTGAAGACGATGCGAAAGATCAGCCAGATGACCACGAGCGATCCAAGAGCGATGAGCAAGGTCACAGGCCAGCTGCGGCGGGCCATGAGTTTCATCGAGAGGATCAGGAAAATTGCGGCCGTGGGAATAAATCCCAGCGGTTTCAGAGCAATGCCAAATGCCACAAGCAAAACGAACATGACGATCACGAGCCAAGGCAAAATATCCTTGGACATGGTTTCGTTCGCCACGAGCTTCAGTCTGGCCGTCTTGACCAGAATAATAATCGACGAGATCAGCATAACGGCGGCTGTCGCCATCGGGATCGCACCGGGCGAGGACAGCGCCTCAAAGCCCGCGATACCGTAGGCGTTCCACAAGAGCGCACCGCTCCCAATCGTCAGAAAAATGGTGAAAACCAGTTCACCGGGGCGACGGCTGTCAGCGTAGCCACCCGGAGTGGCGTCGGACGTACCATCGTGGTGATCAGCGTCACCGCGAAAATCGGGTTCCATGGCTTCCTCCATCAGCCTAGTGCAAGGCGAGGCCCGCCCTGCGGAACGATAGACGCCGCCCATCTAGGGACGAGCGGCGCCAGTATAGCAGCTTTGCCCGCCAAGCGGGCGATCTGTCAGTTTGGTTTATTCGCCGGGACGCGCGATGCCGAACTCTTCGGGCGAGCTCTTGGTCAGGCCAGCGTCCTGCAGCAGCCAAGTGGTGTTCTGCTGCCAAGTCGACAGGAAGTCTTCGGCTTCGGCACCCGAGATGTTCATCATGGTGAAACCACGGTTGTCCATCAGCTGTACGAAGTCTTCGTTGGTGGCCGCTTCGGCATATGCCGCCGACAACTTCTCAACGACGTCGTCCGGAGTGCCTTTGGCAACGAACACACCAAAGAACGGACCCCAAGGCAGGAAGTCGTTGTAGGTCTCGTTGAAGTCGGTGACTGCAGGCGCGTCGGGCAGCTTTTCATTGGCCGCAACGTCGAACAGAGCCAGCGGCTTCATGTTGCCTGCGCGGATGCCTTCGATCGCTGCGCCCAGAACGGCGGGCATCACGTCGATGGCGCCACCCTGCAGAGCGGTCAGCGCGGGGCCGTCACCGTCGTAGGGCACCGAGATCACGTCCAGCTCGCCTTCAACAGTTTCGATCATCGCGGTGACAACCGAAGGCAGGCCGCCGGGACCAGTCGCGCCGAAGCGGACTTCGCCGGGGTTCTCTTTGATGTAGGCCATCATGCCTGCGTAATCGTCGAAGGGCGCGTCAGGGCTTGCCACCAGGATCGGGGTGCCGCGTGCCAGCAGGTTGATGGGGGTGAAGTCGGTGTAGTCTTTCTTGCCCAGACCCATGACTTTGTAGAGCAGCGGGTTTTCCGCCCCCATCAGCAGGGTGTAGCCGTCGGTCGACTGAGTCGCGACGTAGTTCAGCGCGATCGCGCCAACGCCGCCGGTCATGTTCTGCATGACAACAGTGCCACCCAGCGCGTCTTCGGCGTGGGGGGTGACCGAACGCATTACGGTATCGGTAGACCCACCGGCACCCCACTGGATGATGCCTTGGATTTCCTTGGCGGGATAGTCAGCCGCCAAAACACCGGTTGCAGAAAGAACAAGCGCCGAGACGGCGCCGAAAGCGAAACGTTTCATAGTATCTCCTCCCAATGAGATCATTTCGGGATAGCTATTGCTTGCAGAGCTACCCGTTAAGACCAGAGACTGACGAAGCCAAGGCATAACGTCAAATACCTAAAGTTATCTACTATTAACCTGAGGTTATTTTACTGCTGGCAGGATTTAGCGCCAATGTGTTGCTGCATTCGCTAATTCACGGGTCAGCAGTCGTATCGCATCTTCGGCAAAGGCTGAAAGGTTCCGGCCCCTCTTTTGTACCACATAGGACTGAACAACAACATTTTCTTTCAGGGGCTTACGCACCAAACCCGGCATGTAGACTTCGGCCACAGAAAACTCATCGATCAAGGCCACCCCAAGCCCATGCCGGACGAAGCTGACGAGGGTCTGCGCAAAGCGTCCACGGATGGAATGCTGCATCGTCAATCCGGCCTCAACAAAGGGTTTGGCAAGGATTTGCCCGTAGGGATCCGCAGGATCGATCCCGATCAGAGGCTCGTGTTCTAAATCGTAAATCGAGATTTCATCCTGCTCGGCCAGCCTATGGCCCTCTGGGACAATCACGACGATTCGCCCTTCGGCAATCTGTGTGTTTTCGATCCCGGCGTTCTGCACGGGCGAGCTCATGATTACGAACTCGCCACGCTCGAGCAGCAGATAGTCGACCGTTTCCTCAATTTTCAAAATATTCAGGTCAATATAGAGGTCAGGGTAGCGCCCCCGTAGATCGCGGATCGCACGTGTGGCGATGAATTGCGCCACCGACGGGGCTGAGGCAAAGGCCAATCTCACGTCCTCACCCTTTTGCAGGGAGTCGAGCGCGAGCTGCAGGTTTTCGACGCCCTTGTAGACCTCTCGGATCTGGTCAAAGACAGCGCTCGCCTCGACCGCAGGAATAAAGAGGCCAGCGCGGCGTTCGAACAATCGAATACCAAGGCTCTCTTCTGTATGTTTGATCAATCGGCTGATGCCGGGGGCGGACACCCCCAGATGGTCCGCTGCGCCACTGATCGTCCCGCGCAGCATCACGGCACGGATTACCTCGATCTGGCGAAGAGTAATTTCTTTCATGCCTGTCTCCTCCCACCACAGTGATTAACATGATGTTCCGTAATTCGACATACTTGTAATTGACGTTACGCAGCGGAATGCCTGAGATGGGCCCATTGAGGGGACGAGGGGGCAATACAGTGGCGGTTAATACACCTGAAAAAGTCAGCTTTGACGTTATCGTCCTAGGGTCCGGCGCGGCTGGGTTGTCCGCAGCCGTGACGGCAGCAGGCCATGGCGCACGGGTCGCACTGATCGAGAAAGAGCCTGTGATCGGCGGCACGACGGCGTGGTCTGGTGGCTGGATATGGAGCCCGAATAATGGCCCCGCAAAGCGCGCCGGGATTGACGAGGATATCGACGCCCCCCGCACCTACCTGAAGGGCGTTTTGGGCAACTACTTTGATGCCAAACGGGTGGATGCGTTTCTTGAGGCCGCGCCAGAGATGGTCAGCTTCTTTGAAAGCGGCACAGCGCTGCAATTCGACGGTGGCTTTCCCATCCCCGACACGTATGGCCACGTGGCAGGCGCAGGCACCGGCGGACGGTCGGTGATCGCCCGCCCCTACGATGCCCGAGATCTGGGGGCGGACATCGCACTATTGCGCGAGCCGGTGCGAGAGACCACCTTTCTGGGAATGACCATTCAGGCCGGTGCCGACCTGCGTGCTTTCATGACCATGACGCGGTCGGTAAAATCCTTTACCTATGTCACGAAGCGCACCCTGCGTCATTTCCGTGATCTGGCCTTGTATCGGCGTGGAATGGATTTGCGGAACGGGATCGCTCTGGTCGGTCGCTTGCTGAAATCCGCGCGCATGACAGGTGTCGATATCCGCACCGGCCAGACAGTCACACATCTAAACACCGATGGCAGCACCATTACCGGCGTCGTTCTATCCGATGGCACGAACCTCAGCGCACCAAGTGTCGTGCTGGCATGTGGCGGCTACCCTCAGGATGGCAAACGACGCGCCCAAACCTTTCCCCGCAACGAGGAGCACCGCACCCTCGCGGTCGAGAGCGCCAATGGCAGCGGCCTTGCCTTGGCCGAAGCAGTCGGCGCACATGTGCGTACCGATCTAGCACGGCCCGCTGCATTCTGTCCCGTCTCGACTGTACGCTGGCCCGATGGCCGCGTCGCTCAATTCCCCCACATCATTGATCGCGGGAAACCCGGTCTGATCGGCGTTCTCGCGAACGGCCAGCGCTTCTGTAACGAAGGTCTTGGCTATCATGATTATGTCGAGGCTCTGCTCCGCGTGACACCAGAGGGAACGCCCGCGCGCAGTTGGCTGATCTGCGATCACCGTTTCCTGCGGCGGTACGGCATCGGCGTGGTGCGTCCGCAGCCCCTGCCCTTCAAGCAATGGATCAAGCGCGGGTACTTGAAAACAGGACGCACCCCCGAAGAGCTGGCGCGCGCCTGCGGAATCGACGCCAATGGCCTGACGCAAACGCTGGCTGACTGGAATGCGGGCGCAGATCAGGGCGAGGATCCAGCCTTTGGTCGCGGCACGAGCCCTTACATGCGACTTCAGGGTGACCCAGAGCAAACGCCCAATCCAAACGTAGCCCCGATCCGCAAAGCGCCGTTCTACGCGGTCGAGGTTGTGCCTGGCAGCTTCGGGACATTTGCGGGGCTGGCAACGAATGAGAACGCCCAGGTGCTGCGCGCAGATGGCTCCGTGATTGGTGGGCTATATGCGGCGGGCACGGACGCGGCCTCTGTCTTTGGCGGGTTCTATCCGGCAGGCGGGATTAACCTTGGCCCCGCAATGACCTTTGGCTTTATTGCGGGCCGGCACGCGGCCCAGACCGGAGCGAATACATGACGCGCGATATTTCTATTGCCCACCTAAGCGCGATTGACCTCTCACCCCCTGCCCTGATCGAAGCCGCTGCAGAGGGCGGACTGGATGCAGTCGGTCTAAGGCTGATCAAAGTCACGGAAGATTCGCCCGGTTATCCCCTGTGGCAGGACCCCGCCATGATGCGCGCCACCAAGGACGCCCTGCGCAACAGCGGACTGCGTGTGAACGACATCGAATTCGTCAAAGTCACCGCCGAAACCACAGTAGAAAGCTTGCTGCCCTTCTTTGATTGTGGCGCGGAGCTTGAGGCGAACACCGCCATCCTCGCCCCGTATGACGAAGACCTGTCACGGCTGTCCCAAACAATCGGGGCGCTGTCAGAGGCCGCACAGGCGCGTGGCCTAGGGGTCGTACTAGAGTTCTTTCCGTGGACTTCGGTGCCTGATTTGGCGACCTGCTGGCAAGTGGTGCAAGCGGCGGGTGACGACGTGGGCCTGTTGGTCGACAGCCTGCACTTCGACCGCTCGGGCTCTTCGCTTGACCTGTTGGCTCAGATCCCGCAGGAGCGGATGCCCTTTTTGCACCTCTGCGATGCGCCTGTTCTGCCCGCCTACGCGGTCGAGGATCTGCTGCACACAGCACGCGCTGAACGGTTCGCGCCGGGCGACGGACAAATCGATCTGGCTGCCTTTCTACGGGCCGCGCCAGACGCGCCCATTGGGCTAGAAATTCCTCGTCCTATGACGATGTCGGCTAAGGGGTATGCCAGCGCTTTTGCCACCTACGTTCAGAAAACCCGCGCCTTGCTGGATACCCTTTCAACGACATAAGCTGAGGCCAAAATGCACGAAAAGTACCAGCACAGGCTGGAGCGCTCCATTTACCGTCTTCTCTGTTCAAGGGCAAACTGACTGCCACGAACAGGGAGGACGATCATGAAAACTCAGGTGGCGATTATTGGCGGCGGACCGTCGGGGCTGTTGCTGTCACAGTTGCTAAACCGCGCGGGTGTCGAGACCGTGGTGCTAGAGCGATCGACCCGAGAGCACGTCCTGTCACGCATCCGTGCGGGCATTCTGGAATGGGGCGCTGTGGATTTGCTGCGCGAGGCCGGTGTCGGCGACCGCATGGGCAAAGAGGGCATCCCCCACGACGGTTGTTACATGACCGACGAGGACCTGATGGTCCACATCGACTTCAAACACCTGACGGGCAAACAGGTCATGGTCTATGGCCAGACCGAAGTCACCACAGACCTCTATGCCGCCCAAGACACCATGGGCACGCGAATTCTGCACGGGGTAGAGGATGTTTCGATCCATGATCTGGACCAGACCCAATCCTATGTCACCTTCCGTCACGAGGGCGAAGAGAAGCGCCTAGATTGCCTGTTTGTTGCGGGTTGCGATGGCTTCCACGGGGTCAGCCGCAAGACGATCCCCGAAGAAAAGCGTAGCGAGTTCGAGCGTGTGTACCCCTTTGGCTGGCTCGGCATTCTGTCTCACACGCCCCCAGTGAACGACGAACTGATCTATTCAAACTCGCGCCACGGCTTTGCGCTGGCTTCCATGCGCAACGAAAATCTTGTGCGTTATTATGTTCAGGTGCCGCTGACCGATACCGTTGAAGACTGGTCCGACGACCGCTTTTGGGAGGAGTTCAGCCGCCGCATCCCGTCCGAAGCCGCGAGCCGCTTGGTCACTGGTCCGTCGATCGAAAAGTCCATTGCGCCCCTGCGATCCTTTGTGTCGGAGCCGCTGCGCTGGGGGAACCTATTCCTTGTGGGTGACGCCGCACACATCGTCCCGCCGACCGGCGCCAAGGGTTTGAACCTTGCTGCATCTGACGTGTTTTACCTGCACCAATCCCTGATCGACGCAGTGAAGAGCAATAGCCAGACAGGGATCGAAGAATATTCGGCCCGCGCCCTGCAACGCATTTGGAAAGCCATGCGCTTTAGCTGGCAAATGACCACCATGCTGCACCGCTTTGACGGGGAGGATAGTTTTGCCGAGCAGATGCGCAAATCGACGCTGCGCCATCTGGCGGACTCTGAAACTGCCCGCCGCGATCTAGCCGAGAATTATATCGGTCTGCCTTACTGACCTTGACCCACAGGCCACAAGGGCGCGTCCTCAAACGCTTTGGCGTAACGGGACACGCCCTGCGCCAACGGGAACATCGTCGCCTGTAACGCATGATAAACGTCGGGCTTGCCCGCGAATTGTGTCGCCATTGGACGCCCCTCTGCGTCGGTCTCGGGGTACCAGCCCCCATGAACATGGTCGATAAAGTGGTCATTTGCGAACTGCCAAAGGCGTCGATACCACTGCTCGTCATCTTTCGTCGGCGCGATCTTCAAGAGACTCGCGAGCACGCCAATCGCCTCGGTCACCGGCCACCAGTAGCGGTCGGCGATGTCCGGCGTACCATCAAAGTTCAGTGTGTAGACCAGCCCGCCGCGCTCTGTATCCCATGCATCCTCTAGCGCTCGGGTCACCACACAGCGCGCGATGTCTAGCGTGCCGTCTTTTGGACGCCCCACCAGATCCCAGTATTGCAAGAGCAGGCGCGACCACTCGACAGAGTGTCCCGGTGTCGTGCCTTTGGGCCGGAACATCGGATCACCGTCGTAGGCACGGTCTATTTGCCAATCAGCGGTATAATGTTCGGGAATACGCCAGCCTTCATCCCGCGCGACGTGGCGCATAAAGAAATCTAGAATACGTCCTGCCCGTGTCAGATAAACCTCGTGCCCTGTGGCCTCGTAGGCGGCGAGCAGCGCTTCGACCCCATGCATGTTGGCGTTCATCCCGCGATAGGTCGAAAATGGCGTCCAGTCTCGGTTCCACTCATCTGCGAACAGGCTCGGGCCATCCTCCCAGAAATGGGTGTCGAGAACGTGGCTCGCATCATCAATCAAGCGGTCCGCATCGGGGTGACCTGCGCACTTGGCCGACGCCCCAGCCAGCAAGACGAAAACATGCCCATAGGCCAGCTTGCGCCCGTCGGCGACCTGCTGCCCCTGCACACCCCATACATAGCCGCCGTACTCCCTGTCGCGATGCACGTTCCAAAGATACGCCATGCCTTGGTCAATCAGCGTCTCCGCGCCCTGATAGCCCGCCAAGTGCGCCAAGGCGTAGCTGTGGACCAAGCGCGTTGTGGAATGCAGTTCTTGGAGTTGGTGCGCCATCGGCGCCCCGTCATAATCCATAGATACAAAGCCACCGTCAGGCCGGATACTACGCGCAAAGAAATCAAGCTGTCGCTCGGCCTCCTGAGTCAGCCACGCACGATGCTCAGGCGAGGAGAGCCACGGGGTCGATCCCTCTGGTCCGGGCGCTGATTGGGGCATGGGAGTCTCCTGATCGAACAAGGGCAAAGTTACCCTTCTTGTAAGACTGTTTGCGATAACGGCTCAAGCGGAGACCGGCCATCTGACTCGCCCGAAACCGGAGCTTCGGCAACGAGCGTATTCCGGCGTAAGGGCGTTTTGACGCGATTTGACGCTCAGGTTAGGGCAGTTCACACCAAACGCAGAGCATGCGATATCTGGCAGCGCTTGCCTGCGTCGGGCACCAGACCCTATCGGCGCGCATGCGATCAAGGTTACAACCCAGCAAACGGCAAGGGGACAACATGGCTCTGTTAGTGATTCACACCGGTGGCACCATCGGCATGGTTCAAACCGATGCAGGGTTTGCCCCTCGCTCCGGCGTGTTGGAAACCGCTATCGAAGAGTTGCGGGCTGCGGGTCAGGTCTCGACCGAAGTGCACGTCCAGTGTTTTGATCCGTTGATTGATAGCGCGCAGGCCACCCCTGCCGATTGGGCCAAGATCGCCGCAACCATCCATGCGGAGTACGACCGCTTTGACGGGTTCATCGTGACCCACGGCACGGACACACTCGCCTACACTGCAGCCGCTCTGTGTCTGGGGCTTCGCGGCCTACGCAAGCCGGTGATCGTCACCGGCGCAATGTTGCCCCTGACGGTTGAAGGGACGGACGGTACACGAAACCTGAACGATGCCCTAACCGCCGCGAGCGAAGCCCCCGCAGGCGTCTGGGTGCAATTCGCGGGCAATCTGCTGCACGGCGGACGGGTCCGGAAATCCCATTCCCATGCCTTTGACGCGTTCGAAGCCGAGACGGTTACGACCCCGCCAGTGATCCTCGCGGAAACCTTGGACCTCGCACAAGTTCAGGACCACCGCGTCGGCGTGGTCTCGATCACGCCCGGCACCTGCACAGAGCTGATCCGTTTTGCCGCAGACACCTGCGCGGGCATCGTCCTGCGCTGCTATGGCTCGGGTACAGCTCCGGATACGCCAGCCTTGCGCGCAGCACTGCATCGTGCACAAGAGCGGAAGATCCCAGTCGTCGCCGTATCCCAATGCGCCGAAGGAGGCATCCGCCTTGGCACCTACGCTGCGGGCGGCGTCCTGCGCGAGACCGGTGTGATCGACGGACGCAACATGACACCAGAGATGGCTTATGCCAAAGTCCAATTTGCCCTGAGCCAATTCGAAAACATTGACGCGCAGCGCGAGTACCTGACCACCTGCCAGTGCGGGGAATACACCGCCGCTTAGGGCAGAGGCGCCTCGATCAGACCCGACCCCGCGCGCAGACCACCCGACAGCATGTGACGCACCTCTGCTGGGATCGATGTATCGTCCGGCTGATAGAGCCCGCTCAGTTTCAGGCTTTTGCGCAGATCAAGGCTTTGGCCCAGATACTGACAGACCATCCGCGTGGCCGCAGGCGGGCGCGGCGCACGGGCGGCCACCCCTGTCACGACGCCCGTCAAATAATTGATCCGGTTGTTATAGCTGGGATAAAAGATGATCTGCATGACCTCGTTGCGGGTCAGCATCTCCATCACGGTCATGAACAGGCGATCCCCTAACAAGAAGCAAGCGCCCTCGTATTTGCAGGTAAACTTGGCCTGACCAGGCAAACCGACATTCTCGATGCTTTTGACGTTGATCCCGTGGCGGGTGCGATAGATCTGCGTCAGGGCCCGCAAAATCATCCCCGGATGGGACATCGAATTATAGTAGGTGAAATAGTAGCCCACATAGCGGTCCAACCCACTGCGCGAACCCATCCTCAAGTCTTCGGCAATCGCAGCGATCTTGTTCGTTTCCGCCCGCACGCCGGATTCCTGCGGCTTCAGCCGGATCAATTCCATGAACTGGCCGTGGGGCATCAGGATCTCTGCTTCCTCGACGCCAAAGAAATCGCACATCCTCCGCATGATCCGCAGGGAGGGAAATGTCTCTCCGCTGAGGTAGCGATTGAACTGCGAGCGGTTCATCCCGAGCTGGCGGCACACTTCGGCGATGGACTTGTGATAACTGCACAGCGCCTTCAGGTTGGCGGGCAAATCTCGGGACATGCGGGCACATCTTTCACTAGTTGACGCTGGTTCGGATACAGTTCGCGTCGCCTGTGCGCAAGTTAGCGAAATGGTAACCACGTTTTCGCTCACTAGGGTGCCCCGAACTTTGAACCAAGACCGGATCCACGAGGGGCTTCATGGAATTTCTAGAAATGATCTTTGGCAAGATCGGCGATCTGACATGGGGCTGGTCCCTGATCCCGATCCTTGTCGTCTTTGGCGCGTTCATCACCATCGCCACTGGCTTTGTCCAGATCGAGTACTGCGGCCGCATGTTCCGCGTGCTGTCGAACAAGAACAACTCGGACGACGACACGCAGATTTCAGCACGCGAGGCCTTGCTGGTGTCTGTGGGCGGTCGTGTCGGCGGTGGCAACATCGCAGGCGTCGCGGTTGCGATCACCCTTGGCGGGCCCGGCGCGGTGTTCTGGATGTGGGCGATTGCGCTGGTCGGCATGGCCACTAGCCTTGTCGAATGCTCGCTCGCGCAGCTGTTCAAGCGCAAGACCGATGACGGCGGTTATCGCGGTGGTCCGGCGACCGCGATCATGCACGGCCTCGGTGCCTCTTATAAATGGCTGGCAGTGGTCTACGCGATCTGCCTGATCGCAGCGTTCGGCCTCGGCTTCAACGCATTCCAAGGCAACACCGTCGCGGGCGCTGTACAGGACTCGCTCGGTGTGGATCGCCTGTGGACCGGCATTGCGCTGGCTGTGATCTCTGGCTTCATCATCTTTGGCGGCATCCACCGCATTGCCAAGGCGTCGGACGTTGTCGTCCCGATCATGGCGGTGGGCTATATCCTGATGGCACTGGTCGTCATCTTGATGAATCTCAGCGACATTCCCTCCGTCCTGACCACCATTGTGCGCAATGCCTTTGGTTGGGAAGAAGCTGTCAGTGGCGGTATGGGTGCCGCGATTGCCCAAGGTCTGCGTCGCGGCCTGTTCTCGAACGAGGCTGGCTTGGGCTCTGCCCCTAACGTCGCAGCAACTGCCCATGTGCGTCACCCGATCAGCCAAGGCATCACGCAGGCCTTCTCGGTCTTCATTGATACGATCCTGATCTGCTCGTGCACCGCGTTCGTGATCCTGCTGGGTGACGTCTACGTGCCCGGCGCCGAAGGCATCGACGGTGTCGCCCTGACCCAGCAGTCCATCGTGTTCCACCTTGGCGATTGGGCGCAGTACTACCTGACACTGGCGATCCTGCTCTTTGCTTTCTCGTCGATCATCTACAACTACTACCTCGGCGAAAACGCTCTGACCTTCATGACCCAGAGCAAAGCGGTTCTGGTCGGCTTTCGTCTGGCGATCATGGGCATTGTCTTCCTTGGTGCCGTCGCACCCGGAGCAACCGCCGTCTTCTTCTTCTCGGACCCGATGATGGGCATTCTGGCGCTGGTGAACCTGCTTGCGATTATGATGCTCTTCCCTGTCGCGATGCGCATGCTGCGCGACTTCCGGGAACAGCTAAAGGATGGGGTTGAACGCCCTGTCCTGAACCCCGATGACTTTGCGGATCTCGATATCGACCGCGAAGCATGGCGCGGCGACAACGGCTAAGCCAAACTTAGGGCCACCCTCGCGTGGCCCTTTTTTATTGCGGCGTTACAAAAATTTCACGATCGCACAGCCATATTTCGGATATACCTGAAATATGGAAAAAATGATTCCCGATCGTCTTGCTATTCTGGGGCACCCTGCGCGGCTGGCCCTGTTCCGTCTGCTCATGCGCCGATATCCGGACCGATTGCCCGCGGGGGAAATCGCAGGAGCCTTGGACCTGAAGGCCAGCACTCTGTCCACCTACCTGTCCTCGCTCATGCAGGTCGGGCTGGTGACGCAGCAACGCGCGGGCACTTCGCTCATGTACTCCGTGGATATGGAGACTGTGCGACAGACCTTTGACTACCTGCTGGTGGATTGCTGCCGCGGCCGTCCCGAGATGTGCGCCCCTGCCCCCGCCCTGCAGACCAGCGGCAAGAGGAGCGTGCTGTTCCTGTGTACAGGAAACTCGGCCCGCTCGATCATGGCCGAGGCAATCCTGCGGGGCATGGCGGGCGACCGGTTCAAAGCGTACTCGGCGGGCACCCATCCGCGCGACTCTGTGAACCCAATCGCCCTACGCACACTCGAAGCCAACGGGATTGAACCCATCGGCCTGTCGCCGAAACACATGGATGCGTTTCAGGGGCATATGGCCCCGCAGATGGATTTCGTTTTCACGGTGTGCAACCAAGCCGCGAACGAAGAGTGCCCCAAATGGGAGGGACAGCCGATCAGCGGCCACTGGGGCCTGCCGGACCCCAGCTCTCTGGTCGCAAGCGGGTTCTCTATCGAAGACGCCTACCAACACACCTATCGCGCGCTGCGCCAGCGCATTGCCGCTTTCGTGCAGCTGCAAGTCGACTCGCTGGACCGGATCGCGTTGCAGAGCGCGATCGACTCTATTGCCCGCATGCCAAAGGACTACGACGCATGACCACCTACGCCCTGAATGGCCTTGGCCGCATCGGTAAGCTTGCCCTCAAACCGCTGCTCGAGCGCGGCGCCAAGATCGCATGGATCAACGATGCGGTAGGCAATCCCGAGATGCACGCGCACCTCCTGGAATTCGACACCGTTCACGGCCGCTGGGACGCCGCGTTCAGCCACGACGCAGATAGCGTAACGATCAACGGCACCCGCCTGCCCTTTGTCGGCACATCTGACCTGAACGAACTGCCTCTGGACGGCGTTGATGTGGTCATCGACTGCACCGGCGTTTTCAAGACCGAGGCCAAGCTCGCCCCCTACTTCGCAGCAGGCGTGAAAAAGGTTGTCGTCTCGGCCCCTGTCAAAGACGGCCCCACGGCGAACGTTGTGTACGGCGTGAACAACGACGTCTACGATCCCAAAGAGCATCAGATCGTCACCGCGGCAAGCTGCACCACCAACTGCCTTGCGCCTGTGGTCAAGGTGATCCACGAAAACCTCGGCATCAAGCATGGTTCGATCACCACGATCCACGACGTGACCAACACACAGACCATCGTGGACCGCCCCGCCAAGGATCTGCGCCGCGCGCGGTCCGCACTGAACTCGCTGATCCCTACGACAACGGGCAGCGCCACGGCGATCACCCTGATCTATCCCGAGCTCAAGGGCCGCCTGAACGGTCATGCCGTGCGTGTGCCTCTGCTGAATGCGTCGCTGACCGACTGCGTCTTTGAGGTGGAGCGGGAGACCACAGCCGAAGAGGTCAATGCCTTGTTCAAAGCCGCCGCCGAAGGCCCGCTGGCCGGCATCCTCGGCTATGAAACACGGCCGCTGGTCTCTACCGATTACACTAACGACGTACGTTCCTCTATCGTGGACGCCCTGTCGACGATGGTGATCAACGGCACCCAAGTCAAAGTCTACGCTTGGTATGACAACGAGATGGGCTACGCGCACCGGCTCGTTGACGTGGCCGAAATGGTCGGAGCCCGCCTGTGAGCACGCGCCCCGAAGGAATGTCCGCCTACATAGCGGTTACAGCGGCCTATTGGGCTTTCATGCTGACCGACGGGGCGCTGAGAATGCTCGTTTTGCTGCATTTCCACACTCTGGGCTTCAGTCCTGTGCAGCTGGCCTACCTGTTCGTGCTTTACGAGATTGCAGGCATGGTCACGAACCTGTCCGCAGGCTGGATTGCCGCGCGGTTTGGACTGACCTCTACCCTCTATGTCGGGCTCGGCATTCAAGTGGCTGCGCTGATTGCCTTGGCGCAACTCGATCCAGCATGGTCCATAGGTCTGTCAGTCACCTACGTTATGTGCGTCCAAGGTGCGAGCGGCGTGGCCAAGGATCTGGCCAAGATGTCGTCAAAGTCTGCAGTCAAGCTTCTGGCCCCAACTGAGAAAGGAGGTCTGTTCCGTTGGGTTGCTGTCCTGACAGGCTCCAAGAATGCGGTCAAAGGCGTCGGCTTCTTGCTCGGTGCTCTGATGTTGTCCACGTTAGGTTTTGTTTGGGCAACTTATCTGATGGCAGGCGTGTTGTTCATCATACTCGTCGCTATTGCCTATGCGATGCCTGCCGGGCTGCCGACAGGGCGAAAGGGTGCCAAATTTTCGGAAGTCTTCTCAAAGTCGGTCAACGTGAACTGGCTATCGGTGGCACGCCTGTTTCTATTTGGTGCGCGGGACGTGTGGTTTGTGGTGGGCATCCCAATCTATTTTTACAGTGTGCTGTCTGATGGGACCGCAGAGGGCAATCGCACGGCATTCTTCATCATCGGAACGTTCATGGCTGCGTGGATTATTCTGTACGGCTTGATCCAAGGACTTGCGCCCAAAGTCCTGCGCGCAGGCGCCCGTTCGGAAAAGGCTCTCATCGCCGACGCGCGCCGTTGGGCGTTCTTGCTTTCGGCCATTCCTGCCGCTCTCGCCTGCGCCGCATTCATGGCGACCGGCCCGTCCGATTGGCTTACGGCGCTACTGATCGTTGGACTCTTGGCCTTTGGCGCCGTCTTCGCAATCAATTCTTCGCTCCATTCCTACCTGATCCTCGCATTCACCAAGTCGGAACGGGTGACTATGGACGTGGGCTTTTACTACATGGCAAACGCCGGAGGACGCCTGATTGGGACTGTTCTGTCTGGGGCAGCCTACCAAGTGGGGGGCTTGGTGCTGCTTCTAGCGTGCGCGACCGTTATGGTGCTCATGTCAATGATAGCGGCATGTCAGTTACGCTCTTGAAGGAATTACTGACGCTTATTCGTTTAGCGTCGGCACTATAACTGTTTTTTTTGCACAACAGCGGCCTTCTCGGCCCTCGCTTTCGCGGGCCCTGCTGATCTATTGCGCGGGCATTTTCTCGTTACCCTCCCCCTTCCTCTGTCGGCAGTGTACCGTGAAGGATTGGCGTCGCGTATCGAGACCTCGAGTATCGTGGTATAACGGTCGGAAGCTGGGAGCAGCTGGGGGGCCTGATTGAGCGGAGCGTTCTGATCCTGCATGAACGGGATGGGCAACTATGCGATTACCTTTCTCTTCACTCTGAGAAGCTCGGAGATCGCAGCTATTACGTAAACGGGTTCAGAGAAGCGTTGAAAGACAAAAGAATGCCCACCAGTATCCGTCCGAAGGCAACGACCGACGACAATCAAATATCATAAGTGTCGAAACCGAATAGAGATCATGTTCGTGGGCCTGAAGGATTGGCGTCGCGTCTCAACCCGCTATGGCCGATGCCCCAAGTATTACTCTCGGCCATCGCCCTCGCTGCTCTCGTCATCCATAAGTTACGAATGCTGCCCACAATTCAAAAGGGTTGATTGCAGGAACTCGAATTGCGCACGGTTTGCTTCTTTGAAGGTATCTGACAAAGCCGCTCGTATAGAAATTTCGGTCCACCTTGAACACGGCTTTTCGACTTAGCATCTTGTTATGTGAGATGCCCCGACCCGGCGCGGAATACGTTCGTGCCAGAGCAAGATGGATGGTGGGAATAACACTTAGGGAGAATTAATCGAGATTGAATTCGCCTGTGAAATCCCCTGCAATCGTCCATCGTTGTCTCCTTAGCTCAATATGTAGAAAGAAACGGGCAGATATAGCTCTTTCGATCGCCTTGCATAAATAGATTCACGATGGGACCCAGCATCTCCTTTCTTAACTGTCTGCTTACAGGATTTTAAATCCATTTCACCGCACCAACGGAAATATCCAATTCGGACACCTCCAAAAGATATCCATCAGGCCAATCGAAAAATCATCCGTAAGTAAAACTATACATATTACTTGCTCGTATCACTTTTCGAGCGACTGATCGTGAAACGCGGCGCTTATGGGAACATTAGGCCGAAGGCCGGATTTTTGGAAAATGATGTGGCTTATTCCAATGGAAATGAGACATTTGCTGAATGGCTAGCCGCTAACCCTGATGCAGCCGCATCGACAAGCGAAGCGCTTCAAGCATACCTGAACACCAAGTTCGAGGGTCTCGTGACCTCGGCCACCTTTACCGGCGCTGCAGGTGCTGGCCTGTTCGTCGAGAGCTTCAAGCTCGAAGAGCAATTCGACATCAAAGACGGCATTTTCCTTTCGACCGGCGCGATGGTTGGTACGACCCACGGCCAAGGGGAGCCCACCGTTAAAAATGGTGCCGCTGGCGACGCTGACCTAAACCAAAGCTTGATCGATGGAGGCTTCACTGGCGCGACGACAGCAGATGCGGCGGCCATTGAATTTACGATCAATGTCGACTCTGACAATGTGACCGGCTTCTCGCTGAATGCAATCTTCGGCACCCACGAAACCAAATTTTCGACCAATTCGCAGTACACCGATATTTCTGCAGTCTACGTCAACGGTGTGAACTACGCATTGTTCGATGGGGATGCAGACCAGCCATTCACCGTGTCAAAGAGCGTCTACGATGACGGATACCTGATCCAGAACTCTTCGGGCAGCTACGCGATCGATTGGGGCGCGTTCATCGAAGAAGCTGTTTTTCAGGCACCGCTCACACAGGGCGAGAACACCATCAAAATCGTCGTGGCAGAAGTGAACGACGGTGCATATGACTCCGGTCTCTTTGTTGACGGTCTGACCCTGATCACCAAAGAAGAACAGGAAGAAGTCACGGGTGGCATCCAGATCTCGCAAGAAGTCCTGCAGACATTCCTCGACCGCGCAGAGAGCAAAGGGTTCGAGACACCGGAGCAAGCGCTAGAAGCCTATTTGAACAAGCAGTTCGATGGCTCGGTTTCGGATGTGACTTACACCGGGGCCGAGCAAGCCGGTTATTTCGTTCCCGATTTTTCGGTCGATAGCGAGTCTACCAGCAATACGGCATTTTCAGTGGAGAACGCTCTCTTCTTCTCAACCGGAGGGTTCGTCGGCTCTGAAAACACCGAAGAAGGCTACTCTGTCTCCCATTTCACTTCGGGCGACAGTGATCTGGATGCCAGCGCGCAAGACGCATTCTCAGGCGCTGGTGCGACCCAAGACGCCTCGGTCCTGACCTTCAACATCAATGTCACTGATAAAACGGTCGATGGAATGCGGTTCGATCTCGTGTTCGGCTCTGACGAATATCCAGAGTTTTCTGACACAAGCTATACCGATATCGCGGCTGTTTATGTGAACGGTGTGAACGTTGCCCTCTTTGACGACGACGACCCGAGTTCGGCACTGGCTATTACCAGCAGCAACCAGTCAAAGTACGGTTTCTTTGACAACACCACCGGCGACTATGACGTCGAATGGGATGGCTTCATTAAACCACTATCTATCCGCGCCGCGCTTGAGCAAGGCGTGAACGAAATCAAAATCGCTATCGCTGACACGGGCGATACCATCTACGCCTCGGGTATGTTCGTATCGAACTTTAGCTTCCTGACGGGCGGTGGCGCAAACGCAGGAATTTTGACCAGTCTCACCGCAGATGAAGACACAACGGATATCGCACCGACTGGCATTGCCGAAGAGATCGATATCTCACAAGCAAGCGGCCCTGTGTCGCTTACCGGTGGAGCCTCGGACTTTGACGGAGACGTCATTTCGGGCTTTGGAGCTGGCGACCAACTGAACTTCAACGGTGTCACCTTCACCAGCGAGAATGTCGAAATTACCCAAGGCTCTGCAAACTTTGCTATCGACAGCGATCAAGATGGGGAGATGGACACCTATTTCACCCTTGATGGGCAGTTCGACCTAGACACCTTCGAGATTTCTTCTCTCGAAGAAGGCAATGGCACCGCGATAGGCTACAGCGATGGGGGCAAGGACAAGGTCAAAGGCACCAAGGGCGATGACGAGCTTTATGGCTTTGGCGGGAATGACAAAATCAAAGGCAAGGGTGGCGACGACTACATTGAAGGCGGCGATGGCAAGGACAAAATTGCTGGGAATGCGGGCAATGACATTATCCTTGGCGGTGCGGGCAAGGACAAGATCAAAGGTGGTGGCGGTTTCGACATCCTGAACGGAGGTGACGGCAACGACAATCTGGCTGGCAACGGCGGCGTCGATCTCATCTTTGGCGGCGCGGGCAACGACAAGCTGAACGGCGCCAGCGGAAATGACGTGTTGAGCGGCGATCAGGGCGATGATCTTCTAAAGGGCGGCGGAGGTAAGGACACCTTCCAGTTCAATTTGTCGAATGGTGGCAATGACATCATTCAGGACTTTACCGATAAGGATCAGATCGAATTCTTGACCGTTTCGACTGAGGGAAGCTTCTTTGTGCCTTCCGGGAACGCGCTTCTTACATATGCCGCTCAGGATGGAAACGACGTGGTATTCCAGTTTGACGCCGAGACGTCGCTGACTGTTTTAGATTATGATATCGCGACTCTACAGGATCAATTCAATCTGATTTAAACACTTGGCCAACCCTTTAGCGCTGCCCTTCTCGAAAGGGCAGCGCTCTTCATTATGATATTTGAATCTGAAATTACGGACGCCGGTGTTATAAGCTCAACGGCGCAGCACATCTTCGCCTACGCATTAACCTGGGCTTTCTGCCCAAAACCAGAGTACGTTAGGCTTACGACCTGCTGATATTCTGACTGCCCTGAATGCCGAAGGGGTCCCCCCGCCCCGCCGCAGCGGCAAGAGCAGCGGCGCTTGGTCGTTCAGCACCCTGTCTGGGAACTGGAAGCGCGGGACCGGTGTCATCAACAACGAACTCTATATTGGCAAGCGCGTCTGGAACCGCCAATGGTTCAAAAAGGATCCCGACACCACCACACGTCGGGCACGTCTCAACCCACCAGAAGCGTGGGTCGTCACTGAAGTGCCGGACATGCGGATCATCGATGATGCTCTGTGGGATAAGGTAAAAGTGCGCCAGGCCAAACTGCGCAAGGAGGTCTTCGAGAAGCGCAAAGCCGGACAAACTCCCGGCACCGAGACCGCCCGACGCCCCAGCTATCTCCTCTCAGGCCTCCTGGAATGCGGTGACTGCGGCTCTGGCTACAGTATGATCAATCAAGAGCGCATGGGCTGCTCGGCCGCGCGGAACAAAGGCACCTGCTCCAACCGTCGCAGGCCGCGCTATCTGTTTTCAAAGCTGCTCGTTTGCGACTGCTGCGGAGGCGGGTTCTCCATGATCAACAAGTCCTCCTTCGGGTGTACACAGTCGCGCACCAAGGGCCAGGTGATCTGCCCCAACCGCCGGACGATCAAACGAGAAGAGCTGGAAGATCGCATCCTGACCGCCCTGACGGAACGACTGATGCAGCCCGAGGCCGTAAAGGCCTTCTGTGACGCCTATATGGCGGAGCGGAACCGCCTGGCGTCGTCGCGTGATGACAAACGTAGCGAACTTCTGACATCTCTCTCCAAGCTCAAAAGCGAGAAAGACGTGCTCGTTGCTTCGATCAAGTCAGGCGTGCCTGCGGAATTCCTTCACGACGAGATCGAAGAGAACATGCGGCGCACCGCAGCTTTAGGGGCGGAACTCAGTGCCGAGCCGCGCGAGGACGTCCTGCGCTTCGATCCCCGTCTGGCTGAGGACTACCGTCAGCGTGTCTCAGCGCTTATCCGATCTCTTGGAGATCGGACCGAGATGAACGAGAGCTGGGTGCAACTTCGTGGACTGATTGAGAAGATCATCCTGATCCCCGATGACCACGACGGTTATACGATCGACTTACGCGGAGATTTGGCTGGGTTGCTGAACATGGCGCTTGGTCCAGAGGTGTCTCAGGCGCAAGGTATTGAAGATGTTCTGCAATTTAAGTTGGTTGCGGGAGTAGGATTTGAACCTACGACCTTCAGGTTATGAGCCTGACGAGCTACCGGGCTGCTCCATCCCGCGACGCTTATTGGCCTTTAGCACGGAGTGCTTCTTGAGGCCGCTATCGCCCTCAGCGGATATAG